>JAZUEG010000590.1:0-7164 GCA_045640025.1 Bacteroidales bacterium | reverse complement strand
ATCTTGCAGTTCTCTACCTGAACGTCGCATACAGAGATGCGCTGCTCGATCTCGAGAGAAGAGATGTCTACCTTAACAGTCTCAGGGAGGTTGGTGTAGAGACCCTTAACCTTAGCCTTGCGGGCAGCAATCTTCATCTTACCACCGGCCTTAACACCAGGAGCCATGCCTACGAGCTCGTATGGGAGCTTTACGATGATTTCCTGATCGTCAGCGAATGCGTAGAAGTCAGCGTGCATTACCTCGTCGGTAACTGGGTGGAACTGGAGGTCCTTGATGATGGCCTTGATTACCTCGCCCTCGATGTTGAGGTTGATGATGTAAACGTTAGGTGTTACAACAGCGCCCTTGAGCTCCTTGGCAGAAACAGTGAAGTTGATGCTCTTGCCGTTACCGTAAACGATGCAAGGTACGAGACCTTCCTTACGCATTACCTTAGCGTACTTTGTACCAATGTTCTCACGCTTGGTACCATTCAAATCGAATGTCAACATTTGTTTTTAGAAATTTAATTTGTGTTACTAAAAATTGATAATGAATCAATTTCCCATCGCACGGGCTATTTGTAATCCCATAGCCCATAAGGGAGAATTTGGGCGCAAAGGTAATGATATTTTTTGTTATTACGAAAAAGTTTCCGGATTTTTTTCTGCACAAAGTTATCCACATTATTCACATTGTGTGTATAACTTTCGCTATCAGCTGATATGCTGAATATTACAATGTGAATAAGCGTCAATTTCCACACTACTTATCCACACTGTGTGGACAACTTACGGAAAACACTGAATTAGTGATATTTATAATGTTGATATCATTATTTTTCATCGATTTTGCACATTTTTCAATAATTATCTTTATATTTGTGGAAAAATATAAAAGGAAACAAAATACCTCAACTAAACAAAAAATCGCAATGACACAGGAAGAATACAAAAGCATCGACTGGAACCGAGGAAATGTTGTAAGACTAAGCAACGGCAAGGAATACTCGGTGAGAGGCAAGAACAACAAATACATAATCCTCTATTCCGAGGAGTTTCAGAAACACTTTGTGGCAGATTACCGCATCATAGACTGCCGTATCTCCGACAATATAGAGCCTTTCGTTGAGAGGCTGCACCCCACAGAGAAGCAGCTGAGAAAGGAGGCCGCTTTAGCCGCCGCCAAGGAGGCAGAGGCAGCTAAAAAGGAAAAGGCAGCGTCAGCTCCTGCGCCGAAGCCCGAACCCAAACCTGAGCCTAAGCCCGCGGCAAAGGCAGAGCCGGCACCGAAACCTGCAGCAGCCGCTCCTGCCGTGGAACCAGCCCCAGCCCCGGCTCCCGAGAAGAAAAAGCGCAAAAGAATTACCGTGAGCCGATCAGAGAAGGTACAGTACTAATACACATCCCGAAGTTATCCACATTATGTTGATAACTTCGGGATTTTTCTGTGGGTCAGGGAGTTGGGGTGTGGATAAATCTCATTTCACCAATACTCCAGATTGAAGATTCAATGCCGAAACCTTGGCGTAATCGTAGGCAACGGGATTGCTTCTCTCATCCAAGTGCACCATAAAGTAGAAATTATGGCGTGGATTGGGATAGTTAAACCAATTTTTTCACCATCATATTCAAAACATCATATGCGGCTTTGTATGTTAAATTCTCATCTGAATCGGGTGTTACTGTTCCGTGAAAGAGAGAACATCGAAGTTTATACATAGTATCTATCAAGGATCTGTATATATTTTCAATATCATACTTATACTTAACAACACCCAAGTCAATTGAACTACGTCCAGATTCTACCAAATCATACTCTATAAATGGTCTGACATTTTCATAGCACTTTTTTAGTTTCTTCCAACGACTATTGGTTATAAAACTTATACTAGTATTGTTCTCCAAATTAGTAATGTCATACTTGTTTTGAGTGATTACTATTGGTGTACTTCCTGCGGCAGAAGGTGTAATTGTTGTTTTCACAGTTTCTGTACGAACCGGTATTTTCGCAATTCTCTTTTGGAGAGTACGAGAAGTTACGGTAGCTTCAGGTATACCCACAGAAAAAACATTATTAACTTCTGCTTGGAAATTTAGCTTATCTAAATAATTAGCTTGATATTCAACCTTGTAACTATAAGAAGAATCATTATCATCACTTACAGTACAAGGATTAGAATTCAATATTATATTCAACAATATTTTTGAACCTTTATTGAGCACAGGGTGATCGATAAGACTTATATGTAGAAATCCCATCTTCTGCTTGAATTCTGCATTGTTAACGATCATATCAGTTACTTTATCTTTGAAAGCAGAAGATTGTGTTTGCGTTGCTTCAATCATCTCGCTATCATTCATATCCCCGTCTTGATTGAAATTATAATTCATCCAAGTATTTAGTGGGATATACGCACGCACAAAAGCGGCGAAATAATCCAAATCTGAATTATTTACCCATTTTGAAACATCAGAAATTGTACCTGCAGACATTATTCGCCTCCTTTTTCTATTTCAAGTTCAACCATACGTTTTGCCTCCTCCAAAAGTTGTTTGCTTTCTTTTCTAAGAGCAAACGACTCTTGGACTAATCCAGAAATCTGCTTTTGTATTCCATATTCAAGTTTTGGTATCATTACTTTCTCTATCTCCGACGGTTTCCAGTGTTCAATAATCGCACCTGTAGAAGAACGCTCTGCCTGCAACTTTACCACTATTGAATTTAGAACAAGAGTTACATAGTCCGGAAGATAATTCAGGTCAGTAACTTTCAAATGCAAAATCGCACCAGAAGTAATTACTTCCAAATCCTCATCCAATTTATATGCAATACCAATACTTCCATCCTTCGAGAGAAGAATAGTATCCTTTTTAGGCATAAGACTTGTCAAATCATCTTCAAAATCTTTCAAATCCAAATATTTTGCAGGTTCAGATATTCCTGTAACATTCAAATCTGAAACTCTAATGAAAGGAGTGCCTTCTTCTCTATACTTATCACTTCCAGGCTCAAAAGATTTTTGCTGAGTTGATATTCGACCTAAATAATCAAAACCAACCGCCTTTATCTTCTGCTCAATATCATCATACTTTGGCTGATAAAACTCTGCATCAAGTCTTCCCGTTTCAACAAAATCACTGAATGATTTTATTGAAACATTCTTATTGGAAGGAGTCCAATTTTGCAAGCCTAAAGAGGACAATAACAAGTCTTCTGCCCTTTTGTATAATTGTTTGGCCTTTTGCCTTTTTGATAATGATACTTCAAAAATATATTTGATTGTATCTTGGACATTTTGCCCTAAAACAGGAATGACTAATTCATTTTTACATTCATCCAAATTAAGGTGCATTTGTACATTTCCTGTAAATCTTCGTTGCATTTGCTCTAAACCATACTTAGTATTTAAGTAAACAACTAAATAATGGCTGTTCAAACAACTATCAGATTTAAGTTTAATAGCAACAGTGTCTTGAGAAGTATTGCAACAATCTAACGTAACCAAAGAAGCGGCAGCATATGCAGTTTTTGACAAAATAACATCATTGCTATTTAATGCCGTTTTATAATTATCAGTATGTATAGTTTGGGGTATATATACTATCTCATCTGAATCAATTACCATTTCTTTCAAATTAGAAATTCTTACAAAAGGAATTCCTACTTTGCTGAAATTAGAAGAATTTACATTAAATATACCCTTGCGTATTACAGAACATTCTCTTTTCAAAGTTGTATGATTTAACGAAATCAACAAATGACGTCTTCTGATATATTGCTTATTGTAAAGTTCAGGATCTATCCTAACTTCAGTTTCTAAATCACTCAACATTACTTCATTAATCTCCAACCCCTTTAACAACCTCTCATACTTATCCTTGTTAAAAGGGCTACCTAAAAAAAACTCAGTTTCTCTTTCTTGGCGAATTCGATAAACGCCTCGGCAATACCATCAGAAATACCCAAGGCCTCACAATCTTTTTCGTCAACATCGTCAACTTTATAAAGATCGTGCTTCACTACCAAATGATGATTATTGTCGTAGAATGGTTCTATTGTGCCATCATCGTTTTTCTTAGTGTAATATATCTTGTCTCCAGAATTGTCCTTTGAAGGCTCTTGCATCGTTGCAAAGAATATCGGGTAATCTTTCTTTCTTGGGCACAACTCATCATCCCATTTCTGAACCAACATTACACTTGTCTTGGTACCAGTATGGGGTTTGAAAACATTGCCGTGCAATCCTATTACAGCCAATACCCTTGCCTTATCAGCAATATATTCCCTGATATATTTTTCTGAAGCATTGTTGAATTTTCCCTGAGGCAATACAATTGCCATTCGTCCACCAGGTTTTAGGAAACAAAGATTGCGCTCAATAAAGAGGACATCTCTCTCAACTGCATCACCATTCTTTACCTTCACTTTACGGCAAGTGCCATCAGGGAAATAATAGAATTTCTGTCCTCCGTCCTCCAATGCCTGTGGATATGTAGGAACAGCATTTATTGTAACTGCATTGGCAGGAACTTTCCTTGGATTGATTTTCTCGAAAGCAACATTCTTCGACAAGTCATATTTATACAATATTCTTGTCTCCTTTATCTCGCCTGCAAAAGGAGGGTTCGCCATCAGGACATCAAAGTTGTAATTTCGATAATTAAACTCATCGCCATTATCTTGACTTTTGTCCCTCAGGTCATCAAACTTAAACCAACCCTCAGAATATGTTCTAAGCCAGTTGATATCTTTGACTCTTTCGTCCCATCTTTCGTAATCAAGAGTATTCAGGTGCATTACATTGGTCTGACCATCACCGGCAATAATATTCAATGTGCGTGCAACACGAACTGCTCGCTCATCAAAATCTATCGCAAAAACATTTTTGCTTACATATTCTTTACACTCAGGTGGTTTTTGGGTTGCAGTTATCAAATGAGTATCAGAATATCCCGAATCCTTTATGATATTTTTCCAAACATACATAATGGTATGCATAGGGAAACCACAACTGCCTGACGCAGTATCTATCATTTTTTCATTTGCTTTGGGATTAAGCATTCTCACACACATCTCAATTACATAGCGCGGAGTAAAAAACTGACCTTTCTCTCCCTTGGAATTCTTGTTAATTAGATACTCAAAGGCGTCATCGATAACTTCAAGATTTGAATTGAACAACTTGACATCTTGCAAAGAAGATACACAGATAGAGGTATGCGAGGGCGACAACGTGATTTTTGCATCATTCAAGAATACACCTTTCCATTTATTTTTTGCCTCATCAAATAATTTTTGAATATTGTTTTTCAAGATAGAGTCGAGGTCGCCATAATTTCTAAACACCAAATATCTTTTGGGCTTTTGAGCCGACTCCATCTCATCAAACAACTTTGTGAAAATGAGTTTGAACATCTCCTCGAAAACATCAACTCCAGCATTAGCCAAAACCTCATCCTCCATATCAAGGATAATGCCCTTCAATGATTTGTGCTGTTTGTACAACACGTCATTATCAAGCAAATACTGATACGTAACCTTCTTATTCAAGAAATTGGAAATGGAAGTTCCAAACGGTGGAATATCAGTCATATCCTCAAAATAGTTTGGATCTTTTCTGTTCCAGTATTTGGTAATCTTACCATTAGTCCAAACAGCAAGAGGCGCACCTGTGGCATTGGTATAGGATTTCAACTGCTCCTTTCCATCCTTCTCCTTTGGTCTTTTAACCTCAATAATAATATATGGAGAGTTTGTGTTGGTATCATAGATACAGATATCTGCTCTCTTAACCTCTCGTCCAAAATGAATATCTTTCTCCAACTCCATAGAAGCAATAGAATATCCATAAACCTTATCCAGTTTATAGATAACCATCTGACGGACACACTCCTCGGGAGTAAGTTTAATGGACTTTTTCCTTACAAGGCAGTTGATATAATAATTTGTATTGCCTTTGTCATCTTGTATTTCTGTAATTCTATTCTCTATCTCATCAATGATTGAAGAATCGAATTCGGTCAAATCATATTCTGAGCCTTTAAGGATTTCCTGTATTTTCATTTTGGTAATTGACGACACATCAAAAATCATCCGCCAAATACCCTCAATCGGACAATATTAAACAAAAAAAGCGCAGGTATCTGCATCCAATTGTCCATCATTCATTCTTGGCCTTCCACAGCCTTTGACCAGTTGACGGACAGATACTAGACACCCACGCAGAGTTGTGAATATAGTACACCCGTAAAAGTGCGTCGAGAGGGCGTAGCACGCCCCCGGACACACTACGGGACTTGTAGACAACTCACCCGTGGCATCCTCTCTGCATTGTCCTTGACTGGTTCTATTTGTGGAAGTTTAGAATGAACAAGAAACAAAACGTTGATGACGCCTTTAGTAAATATATAAATTTTGACAATCAGCCAAGCCGAAAGTCAATCGCAAAATTATGGAAATGATTTGAAAAGTGCAAGGGAATGGGGAAAAAGATTTTTTATTGGATATTATTTATCCTCGGCAATCTTTTCCGCCAGATCATTAAGAAAGAGGCATTGCTTACGTGTTATTTTACGTTTCTCAAAATGATATTGCCACGGACTTATCATAAGAAGTTGTCCATTGGCGCAAAAATCGAATGTACGTCCTGATGGTTTGTACATTTTCGGGAAGCCATTCTCTTTCAGGAAAATAACGCTATAACCACGCTCCATAGCAATATGCATCACCTCACGTTCACGAGGAGAAATCGCAGGACTTACCAACACACCGCCTGCCTCGCCAAACTCAAGCCATTTACGCTTATATTCCTCAAAATCAGCATCAGTATAAGCCCTGTGGACAATCACAGCCATCTTCTCAGGCTTATCAAGCAAAAACATATTACCATAAACCTGACAATTCTGTCCTGCAAGATTGTAATTGTAGATAGCATTAAACAACTGCGGGAACTTCTGCTTTACAGCCAGTCGTCTTGGGTTGTCAGCAAGATAATGCCTCCAGTTTTCCAGTTGACCGTGCCTTGTAAGTATTTGGTCATTGTAGCCCACCTCAAAGACGGGCGTCAGCTCCTCCTTCTTGGCCAGTTCCTCCATCCGTGCGCGTTCCTCCGGGGGCTGTCCAAAAAGTTTTTTTTGCGACAGCCTTTTTTATATCAAAAAAAATTATTATCTTTCTGAA
>JAZUEG010000589.1:0-12316 GCA_045640025.1 Bacteroidales bacterium | reverse complement strand
CCAGGAAAGGCTGCGCGCAATGGCCGGTGTGGAGGTGTTCAGGACGGGCGACGTGATCTACTGCTGATCGGGCTGACGGAGCACGCCGACATTTTTCCAGAGGAGGAAGGCGGCGAGCATGGCTCCGGTGATATCGCTGATGGTGCAGGCCGAGAATACGCCGGTAAGGCCCGTGTAGCCCATGCCCTCGAATATTGGCGGTATGATGAAGCACAATGGGGCCAGCATGAGCACCTGGCGCGAGAGCGAGGTGATGATGGCGATGATGGGCTTGTCGATGCTCTGGAAGAACTGCGAGTTGGTGATGGTGAAGCCGATGAAGGGCGACATCACGAGGATAAGGCGCAGGGCAAGTACGCTGTTGTCAATGAGTTCGGGATCGGAGGTGAAGCACATGGCCAGGTATCTTGGGATCGTGATTACCAGGATGGAGCCGATGATGCCTACTCCGACGTTGCATTTCATGGTGAGGATGTAGACCTCGCGTAGGCGTGAGATGCGGCCGGCGCCGTAGTTGTAGCCGGCGATGGGCTGCATGCCCTGACAGATGCCGAGGATGAGCATGATGACGAGCGGGCCGAAGGAATTGGCCACGCCATTGGCCGCCACTGCCATATCGCCGCCGTACTTGATAAGCTGGTAATTGAGCAGGGCCACTACTCCCGAGCCCGCAAGGTTCATGGCGAAGGGGCTGATGCCTATGGCCAGGATATTGCGGAAGATGTATAGCTTGGGCCTCCAGCCGTGTGAGCGGAACTTGATGAAGGCCTTGGGGCTGATGAAGTGCATGATGCTGAGCACCGACGAGAAGGCCATGGATATGGTGGTGGCCCAGGCGGCGCCGGCTATGCCCATGTCCATAACGCAGATGAATATGAAATCGAGCAGGATATTTACCACTACGCCGGCTATCATGATCCACATGGATTTTTGGGCGTAGCCGGTGGCGCGGATGAGTCCCGTGAGATTGAATGTGAGTGTGGTGAGGAACATTCCAGGGAGCACGATATCCATGTACTCGCGGGCGTAGGAGATGGTGGAATCTGATGCGCCGAAGAGACTGAGAATATCATCGGAGAAGATGTACCAGCCTGATACAAAGAATATTCCGAAGAAGAATGTGAGGAGCATGGTATTGCCGAGGATATTCTCGGCCCAATGGATATCGCGCTTGCCGAGCACTATGCTCATGCGCGCGCCCGCTCCGGCTCCCACGAGCGAGCCGAAGGCGTGGATGATGTTCATGATGGGCATGGTGACAGCAAGGCCCGCTATTGCGGCGGCGCCCACATACTGACCGAGAAAAGCGCGGTCACATATATTATATATAGAGGCGATAATCTGTGTGATAACCGCCGGCAGGGCGTACTGCCAGAGCAGCGCCGGTATGGATTTGGTCTCGAATTCCTTGGTATTGTCTGTCATTTCTACTAAAATTTTGCAAGTGCAAAGTTAAGACTTTTGCCAATACTTGGAGTTACGTTTTTGTTAAGAGAACTACAACTTTTTGCGCCAAAAGTCGCGCACATCCTTCCAATGGTAATATGGATAGATATCGGTAGATACGGGGATGGAGGTCTCACGCTCGTTGTGCAAAATCTTGAGAATCACATCGTTCTGCTTGTTGCGGAAAAATATCAGCTGAATATTGGCACCCATGGGCGACACGTAATAATTGTGCCAAACCTGGTCGACCTTGAAGATATCATCCTCGCGGGCATAGCATCCATCGAGCTGCATGATGGCGGCCAGCGGAATGATGTTGCCATCGTGGCCGAAACGGAGATTTGCGGTCTCTCCCCTGCCCTCCATGGCCCTGTCGGCCATGTCGATGATATTCTGGAGCAGCGGACGGGTGCTCTCGATGGCGGTACCGAGATTGTGAGGGCTGTCGGCATCGCAGTGGTAAAACCAGCTGTTGCCGTTTCGCCAGTTCTCATAGAGCTCCTCTGTGGTAAATAGGTCATACAGAGACACTTCGGTCTCCATATCCTGGAGATCGATGGCAATATCGAACAATCCGCTCATGAGCATCCACGGCATGATCCTGGCCTGGCGGAAAAACGATGTATCCGATATCAGCTGCGAATTGAACCTGTCGGGATTGATACCACGGGCGCAAAATTCGCCATGCTTCCTGGTCCAGCCGTCGCGATCCTTCTTCAGGTCGTCGTAGCGCTTGGTGTGCGAGTTCAGGAAGGCCATATTTTTACGGGAGGTTTCCCAGCTAATACGCAAATTAGGATTCAGCTCCTTGAGACGCTCGCAGAAAGCCATCATACTGAGAGCCACACGCATGGAAGTGGTGGACATGGCTGTGACATTAGCTGACCCCTTAAACAGCTGAGGATAAGCATTATACATACGCTCGGCTATGCCACGGTGCTGACGCTTGCCAAGAGGCGCAAGCTCGTCGCCATGGAATTCGGCCTCCTGCCAGATAATCTCGAGACGCTGTAGAGTGTTCTTGCCGAGGTCGGTAAGCATGCCAAGCTCATCGGCCTTGCGGAGCGCATTCAGCGGACGCAGATAATCATTGTCGCTGAGCAGATAGCGGGAGCCGTGTCGCCCGTAGTGGCTGATATAGAAAGGCTTATAACCCTTTGGAGCCGGAGTTTGCGCCACATCGGGCACTGGATAAGCATAATAAACGCCACCGCTCTTGTTGGGATCTTGGCGGATCTCATCGAGGGCGGTTTGGGCAGTGCAGCTAATGGCGAATAATATTGCGAGCGCAGCTAATGTGGTTTTCAAGATGGAAGTTTTCATAATTGGATTGCTATTAGTTATAGTTTCGAAATCAAATCGTCAACATCACATTCCTCGGTGGCCCAGCTGCATACGAAGCGGACGGTGGTCTCGTATTCGCCACGCGGACCCCAGAGCTCAAAGGATGCCGACTGCTTCAAGCGGTCGATGACATCGTTGGGAAGGACGAAGAACTGCTGGTTGGTAGGCGAATCGATGGCAACCTTGTAGCCCTTGTCAACGAAAGCCTTGCAGAGTTTCTGAGCCAGCGAATCGGCTTTCTTGCAGATATTTACGTAGAGATTGTCGGTAAACAAAGTCTTGAACTGAATACCGAGAATCCTGCCCTTTGCGAAGAGAGCGCCGTGCTGCTTGACGAGAGGGAAGAAATGGGGAAGTCTCTCCTTGCGTTTGGCCACCACGGCCTCGCCAAACATAAGTCCGCACTTGGTGCCGCCAATGTAGAATACATCGCAGAGGTCAGCAATATCGGCGAGAGTGAAATCGCAACTTTCTGAAGCCAAGGCATATCCGAGGCGGGCGCCGTCAAGATACAATGGAATATTGTGTTTGCGGCAGACATTGCTAATCTCGGTGAGCTCGGCCTTCGAATAGATAGTTCCGTATTCGGTGGGCTGGGTAATATAGAGCATTCCTGGGGCAACAC
This sequence comes from Bacteroidales bacterium, assembly GCA_045640025.1. Lineage (GTDB taxonomy): Bacteria > Bacteroidota > Bacteroidia > Bacteroidales > UBA3824 > UBA3824. Next base: position 8,901 of record JAZUEG010000589.1, on the reverse strand, counting down.
AATGCTCGAAAGTCTCATCGCGGTAAAAGTCGGTAATATAGCTGTCAACTTCCTGAGGATCAACCTTTCCGTTGTGGGCTTTCAGGGCAAGAACCTTGTGACCCGAATGCTCGATGGCGCCACTCTCGTGGACATTGATATGTGCGGTCTCGACAGCGAGAACTCCCTCGTGACGGCTAAGAAGTGCATCGATTACGGTTGCATTGGTCTGGGTGCCGCCAACAAGGAAATGGACGAGCGCGTCGGGAGCGTTGCAGGCCTTGCGGATAAGATCGCGCGCCTCGTCGCAATAATGGTCCTTTCCATAGCCGACGGTGTGCTCCAAATTTGTCGCCATCAGCTGACTCATCACATCAGGATGAGCACCTTCCATATAATCAGAATCGAAAAATGTCATAATTTTAAAAAGACAAAAAGCCTACGGCATATTTTCACATAAATTACCATAAATTGACACGAATTTTTCAAAAATTACTCTATGAGAGAAAATTTATGAAAAATTCGTGTTAATTCGTGATAATTTTTGTCTAAAAACCACACCGTAGGCGAAAAAAAATCTTAGAATATCTTAACCACCTCGTCGAAGGCTCTGTGCTGAGGCTGATTGGGCTCGCCGGCACGGTAGCCGAGGGAAATAACGGCCATAACAGTCTCGTCGCCAGGGATTCCGAAGAGCTCGCGGAGACCGTCGGAATCTCTCATACCCATAATCAAGGTGTCGAAGCCCATAGCGCGGGCCACGAGAACGAGGTAGGCATTGCTGAGGCCGTTGTCGTAAGCGCCCCAACCGTCACCAATCTCGTTGGTAGCCTGACCGTTGAAGAATCCAGACTTGCCACGCTCAAAAGTTGAGACGATGAAGACATTGGCGCCTGCGGTGCGGTCCTTGTTCATACCGATGAGGTCGCGAACGGCGTCAACCTTTTCCTTGCCCATTGCTACATAGTACTTTGAAGGTTGCTGATTGGCCCAAGACGGAGCCTCCTGAACTGCGGTCAGCAACTCACGAACCTGCTGTTCGCTGATGGTCTTGGTGGCATCGTAGGCCCTGACACTGCGGCGTGTCTTGATTACATCATTGAAAGAAATCTCAGAACTTTCAGACTTAGCATTCTGATTCTCAGGCGCGTTGCAAGAGAAAAGCAACACAGCCGAAGCCATTGCGGCGATAAAAGATTTAAATTTCATTTGCGTGTTTTGATAATGTGTTTTGCACATTGGACTACGGCTTTTTGAAAAGGTTTAATCGGACTCTCCCCTATCCCAAAATCCTCGTAACCTCCGCAGGATTGAGCGCCCACTCGTAGGTGTATGCCTCGTCGGCCTCTTCCGCTGACGAAACTTTCTCAAGATTCTGAGCCGAGGCTTTTATATCAAGCAACTTACCGATAGAGGTTTTGGCCTCCAACTGTTTCAGGAAGGTCCTGACGCTGCTGAAATTTGTTCCACCTATAGTCTGGTGGTCAAAAGGCATTTCGAGCCAGATAATCTCACGGCTTTCAACATCCAACACTCCGAAAACCAGACCTTTGGAAAGGTTGTTCTCAGAAATGCGGACTTGGTGCTGAACGCAACTTGGATCGTAGGCGACGCCGGTAGTGTCGGAAACCTTCATCGGGTGCTCACAGTTCATCCAGCCCACCACAAGGTTTGGCGAGAGTGTGCCACAGGAATACGAATTGCAGGTGAACATCACATATTTCGCGTCCTGCAACTCATTGAGGTCCAATTCGATATATTCGGCAGTTCCCACCATATTGGGTATATGAATGATATCGCCTGAATGTTTAGCGCCTTTTATATTCAATTCATAATAAGCGCAGTCCGCATATTTGCCATTCTTATAGAAAACCCTGCAACTGAGATCCATATCAAGGTGCTGAGCCTTAAGACCTTTGCCCCACTGAAGGAAGAGTCTCACGCTATCGCCCTCCACCTTGAAACGTGTTCCCATCAATGCGCAGGAAGTGTCCTGAATGGTGGCCGACCTGTCGCCGACGCTCAGCGGAATATTGTAAAGCGCCTCATCAATGAAAATCGTCTTGCTGTCGGTCTTGGTTTTCTGATACTTGCGAAACATCGATTGAGTGTAGAGATTCTGCACCTTGTCGGCCAAAAGCTCAAGATAATCCTCACGGAAATTCTCAAGCAACTTGTTGGATTTCAGTGGATAAGTACCGCCAGTAATCGGCTTTGCAATGCGCTTGGCATTCTTGCGGAAATATGTCTGAGCGCCATTTCCGAGCGAGACGAGAAGCCTTGCGGGCAACTGATCCGAAACGCTGTCGAAGGCCTTCAAAACATCATTGGGATTGAACCTCAGCATTGTGGAGAACAGACAGCGCGCAAAAAGTCCGGGACGCTGTTTCAGCAATCTGAGAGTAGAAACCTGATTATAACCTTTTCTGGCCTTGTCAACTTTTCCCTGCCAGGTCTGATACTTCTGATTATAGAAAACATCAAGAATATCAGCAAGTTGCTCATATCCAGGACGACGCGAATACTCGCCCAAACGCAGTGCGTGGATAAACCTGACCCACATTCCACGCTTTGGATTCATAATCTCGCAACATTCCTCGGGAGTCAGATCCAAATCGTTCAGCCAGTTAGCCACCATAGCGCACTGTGTGCGGGAATACTTCAGCATCAGAGATTCCTTCATCACAAGGGCAGCCTCAGCACTCGACTTGCGGAAATACTCTGCAATATGTCTGTTGAAAACCTTTGCCTTCTGTATAAGAATCTTAGGCTCAATGATTTGAACGTGTCCCGACTGCTTGTACCAGAGATAACGGAGAATGTCGGTAGGAGTTTTCAGAAACCTGAGGGCGTTTTCAGGTTTTCCTGACGCTACAAATTTATCCACCACCAGCATCACAGTCTCCTTCATCTCAATTTTCAAAGCATCAGGAACCTCAAAAAGACCCAAGAGGATTTTCAAGGTATCCTTCTGAGTAGCATCAAGCGGAGTTTTTGACGAAAGCAAGGATACGAACACATTGCGCACATCGTCGTTATCGAAAAGTCTGAGTTCCTTGAGTTTCGAGTTCTGACCCATAAAGACGTAATCCGCTGTCTTGAAAGGAGTTCCACAGAAAGGACAACCATTATAACGCTCGATAGGGAAAGTGCCCTCGGGAATAAGATGACCACAAGGCAAAACGGTTCCCTTGGGCTGAACCTTTCCACAACAGTAATTAGCCCAATAGGTAACCAAATGATCCACAACGCTTTCGCCAGTAGGAATATTCCAACCTTTCACGAGAGGCGCCCAATTGAGTTTAAGGCCCATAACATCCGAAATAACGTCCGTAATCTCATTCAAGATATTGTCGCTAACGGCATTGAGGGCGTGCAACAACTGCTCCGACACGCAAAATCCATTATTCCTGAGTCTTGCCACAAAAGCCAGAACATTAGGATTGACAACGGAATTCATATCTATCTTGGATTTTTCAAAATCGAGGTAAATTGCCTTGAAACGAAGCGAGACTCTCTGCAAAACATTGTTGTTATTCATAGCGAGCGAAGTTTTAGGTATTAAATAAAAAAGGTAATTGGGGAACTGCCTGTCAATCTAGCAAACTGAGTTTAGAAGTAAGTCCCCCTTGGACCTTTGAAAATATCTTATAAAAACAAGAGGCAATTCTGGAACTGACAAACACGACCCTGTGCGCGATTGCAAGCAATGCGCATTGGGGGCCTCTAGACTTTTAGAAGTAAGTCCCGGTTGGGCCTCATTGTTTACGGTGCAAAGATAATAACACAAGTACGCAGTCTTTTTGCGTAGTCGGAATTTTTTTTGAGGAAAAAGAAAAAAAAAGTATATTTGCAAAACAAAAACAGCATATATATGATAGAAAAATACATTGACAATAGAGATTACTCAAATTGGCTCAGTTTTCTTTTCACAGAAATAGACAAACAGAAAACCAAGGCGGTAATGCAAATAAACGCCGCTACACTTCAGCATTATTGGTGGCTAGGAAGAGATATACTGAACAAGCAAGCACAACACGGCTGGGGAACAAAGGTAATCGACAAATTATCAGAGGATTTAATATCAAGATACGGTCGAGAGAGCGGATACTCAGTCCGGAATCTAAAATATATGCGGAAATTCGCAACCGAATACCCAGATTTCCCATTTATATTAATACCAATCAGCCAATTAACCAACAACAAAATTCTTAACGAAAGACTCTGCAAATTCACAATTTCCGCAGACGGCGAATTTGTGCAAGTGCCACTTGCACAAATTACCTGGTATCATCATATCTCTCTGATATCCAAAATAGACGACTTGGCATTGAGAGCATTCTATATTACGGAAACAGCAAATGTTGGGTGGAGTCGGGATATAATGCTTATGCAAATAGAGTCAGGATACTACAAAAAAGCGCAATCCTTGCCCAACAACTTTTCGGAAACACTGCCTCCAATCCATAGCGATTTAGCCAATGCCGCTTTCAAGGATCCATACAACTTTGGCTTTGTGGATATGGCACTTGTAAAACAAGAAAGAGACCTTGAAAATCAACTGACACAAAAAATCACAGATTTTCTTCTGGAACTTGGTAAAGGTTTTTCATTTATGGGAAGGCAATATCCCATTAACATCTGTGGCGAGGAACATCGCATAGATTTGCTTATGTACCACACTCAACTTCATTGCTACGTGGCAATAGAACTAAAAGTAGTGGATTTTGAACCTGAATTCATAAGCAAACTAAATTTCTATATATCAGCAATTGACGATATCATAAAAATGCCACAGGACAATCCCACAATCGGATTACTCCTATGCAAGTCGAAAAACAACACAAAGGTAGAATACGCCCTTAGAGGCAACTCGCAACCTTTGGGTGTTGCTGAATATCAGACAGCAAAAATAATCGATGAAATAAAAACATCATTACCTACAATAGAGGATTTGGAAAAAACTCTCGACAAAGATTAAACCTACATTTTAGTAATTTCGCAATTCAGGAAACTTGCATTAATTGGGAACTAATATTTATTCGTCATCTTTGTAAATGTTTTTAATGTTAGATAATTAATTATCAACAATACAAAGGGAGAAGCGACTACGCAGCATTCCTGCGTAGTCGGGGAAATTGGTGTCTTTTTTTGTGTCATCCCCAATGTCCCCAGAAACCGATTCCGAGGCTTCTGTTGAGGTTCTTAGTTCTTGAGGAACTTGGCGATATGCGGATTCCGGGAAAAATGTACGTGGCGGGTTCGGATTTTTATTAAATGCAAAGGTAGTTTATTCTTCCCACCTTTCCCAAAAAATCTCCCTCACCCTCGTCTGTACTCCATTGGCTGTTTGCCGAGGTGTTTTTTTACGAACTGGCAGAAGAACGAGAAGTTGCTGAAACCGTATTTGTCGGCGAGGTGGCTGATTGGGGCGTCGGAGAGTTTCAGGTCGAGTTTTATCTGTTCAATGGCGTGGTCGGTGATTACAGAAATGGCTTTCTTGCCTGTCTTTTCCTTGATGATTTTGGACAGGTGCTTGGGGGAAATGCACAGAGCGTCAGCGAAATACGATACCGTGCGCTGACGTCCTCCGCTGGCATTGAGGCAATTGATGAAATCTCGGAAAATGCTGTCGGTACGGCCAATGCGCTGTTCCGAAATGGTGTTGTCGCTGTCGGCTATGGAAATGGCCTGGTTGATTACCTCGAAGAGCAATGTGGCGAAAATATGCACCGACTCCTGCTCACGAAACCTCAAATGCGGATTGGTGGAGCGCTGACGCAACATATCAATAATGCCCATAAGTCGCTCATTCATAAAGCGCTGACCATAATGAAGCACGGGTTTCTGAAACGCAGTATCAAGCATTCCCCAAATATCATCGCGGGCCGTCAGGAAATAATCAACCACCTTGGGCGAATAGCCGAGCACACAGATTTTCGAGTCACTGCTCAAAAGTATCTGATATACAGGCTGATTTGGACGGAGGCAGAGCACGTCGCCCGCATTCAATGACACGGCATCGCAATCAACTGTCTCCAACGAGAAGCGCGCCTTACCTTCCGCACAGAAGAAAAACAGGAGGAGGTTGCATCTGAATGGCTGACCCGCATACGGCAGGTTGGCCACGCCGTCCACCAATACAAAATCGTCGCCAACACTCAGAGAGCAAGGGCGTCCGTTGAAATCTCCAATCCCAATTGTCTGCAACATATCCTCATTTTTTTTCTGCAAATGTAAATAAAAATCCGATTCTCGCAATGTTGCATTTAGGAACAATAATGTTTTATTTTGTCTCTAACGGGTCGCTGTTTTCGGGTTGAGAAGTCAAAAATGCGAATAATCGAACAATATTGGTTCTTTTTGCGATACCCGACGGTCAAAAATCCTGGATACTTTTGTGCCGATTTTTAAAGAAAATTTATGAAAAAGAAAATGTTGACAATGGCGCTGTTGCTTGGATTTTTTCAGGCGACTAACGCGCAAAGGCAGATGAGCGCTCAGGAACTTTTGGACCTCGCTGAAAAGGGCAACAGTATGATCCGGGTGGAGCAAACAAGGCTGGAAAACTCCAAAAACGCTGTAGAGACCGCCAAGGCTCAGAGGTTGCCCGACCTAAATGCCGAGGTTTCCGCAAGCCTCAACGGTAATGTGGTAATGCTCGACAGGAATTTCGGGAACGCAAACACTTTCAGTCAACCCCGCTGGGGTAATTCGCTGAATATTGAGGCTCAGCAAATTATATACGCCGGAGGCGTGATTAACTCAAGCATCAGAGTGGCCGAACTTGCTGAGCAAATGGCCGAGAACAATCTTCTTGACACAAGGAACAATGTGAAGTATGGCGCACTGGCTCAGTATCTTCAAATTCTGAAACTGGACAACGGAATTCAGGTTTACAGCGAGAATATCAGACTTGCCGAGCAACTCCTGGACCATATCAAGGCCAAGCAACAACAGGGAATGGCGCTTAAAAACGACGTTACAAGATACGAACTCCAACTCCAAAACCTCAACCTCGGCAAGCGCAAACTGGAAGACGCAAGGAGCGTGGTCAACTATCAGTTGTGCAACAATTTAGGTATCCAAAACGAGAGGATAATTCCCGAGCCGGGCATAATAGAAAACTCTTACGCTCAGGACGGCCTGGATGAGTGGCTATCGGCAAGTTCGCAGTCGTCTATTGCATTGAAAAACATACAGATAGCCTCGCAAATGGCTGAGGAGAAAATCACAATGGCCAAGAGCGACCTGCGTCCCAAGGTGGCTATGGTAGCGGTTGATAATCTGAGCGGTCCATACAATTACGACATTCCGCCGATAAACAACAACTTCAATATCTGTTACTTAGGCGTTGCGGTAAGGTATCAGATAGGCAACCTCTGGAAATCCAAGCACAAGATTTCTCAGGCCCGCACGTCGCTGAGGGAGTTGCAGGAGACTGAGAAGAGTGTTTCGGAGAATGTCAGCAACCAAGTGCAGGAGGCTTACACGCTTTATATTCAGGCGTTTGCCGAACTTGAAACTCAGCAAGAGAGCGTTAGGCTAGCCTCCGAGAATTACAATGTGGTGAGCGACAGGTACGCAAACCAACTGGCGCTGATTACCGATATGCTGGACGCCACGAATATGAAACTGATGGCCGAACTCGGCGAGGTGGACGCAAAAATCAATATCGCCCTGGCATACTACAAACTGAAACTGGTTTCCGGAAGTGGTTTTTAATTATTTCGCACAGATGACACAGATGACGCAGATTTTCACAGATTTTTATACATTTAAGTTTCGCAAGTTAATTGTAGGAGAAAGTTGAGTTAGAAAAAATCTGTGTTATCTGTGTATCTGTGCGAGACCTTTGTTTAATCGAAAATCAAAAATCAATAAAATGGATAATAGAAAAACCGTAAGACTGGCTTACAATGTAATAGTGGCACTGCTGATAATTGCAGGTATATGGATAGTAATCAGCAAGTTTGCGCATTTCGGGAATGTGGAGTTCACCGACAATGCCCACATAGAACAGCACATAACTCCCGTGAACACCCGTGTGCCGGGCTTTATCAAGGAGATACGTTTCGAGGAGTATCAGAAGGTGAGCAAGGGCGACACTTTGGTGATTATTGAGGATGCTGAATTCCGCCTCGCCCTCGCTCAGGCCAAGGCCGGACTTGCCAACGCAATGGCTGGAAGTTCGGCAACTGACGCCGGTATCAGCACCACGTCGGCAAATATAAATGTGGCCGACGCCGGTATCGAGGAGGCGCGTGTGCAGATGGAGAACGCCCTCAGCGAGGAAAAACGATATCTCGCACTTTTGAAGAAGGAGGCCGTAACTCAACAGCAATACGACGCAATCCACACCGCATATCTCTCTGCAAAAGCAAGATACGAGGCAATGGAGCGTCAGAAGGCTTCGCTTGCAAGTGTAAGGAACGAGCAATCGCACCACTTATCGCAATCGAGAGCCAACATAGAGGCCTCGGAGGCGTCGGTAAATCTTGCTGAACTAAATCTCTCTTACACAGTGATTTTGGCCACTGCCAACGGTGTTGTGGGACGCAAGGATATTCACGAGGGGCAGTTGGTTCAGCCCGGTCAGGTAATGTGCAGTATAGTGGACGACAGCGAGTTATGGGTTGTGGCCAACTACCGCGAGACTCAGATTCCCAATATTGCCATTGGCGCAAGGGTGGAGATGGAGGTGGACGCCGTGCCCGGTGTTGAGTTCATCGGCGAGGTGGAGCGTATCAGCAACGCCACAGGTTCGGCCTTCTCTATGATGCCTCAGGACAATGCCACGGGCAATTTTGTGAAGATAGAACAGCGAATCCCCGTCCGCATAAAACTTCTCCCAAACGATGCAATCAAAAAACTCAGCGCCGGAATGAATGTGGAATGTGAGGTGAGATACTAAAAATGGAC
>JAZUEG010000588.1:0-4504 GCA_045640025.1 Bacteroidales bacterium | reverse complement strand
ACACGCGCCGCCCTCTACCAGATCGACGATAAGGACTACATCGCAGTAGCCATAGAGCCAGGCAAGAAGATCGTGAAACTCGCAATCAACTTCTCCATTACCGACCGTTGCATCCTGGATTGGGATGTGGATGATGGGTTTGAATTCTAAATAACACAAAAAATAAAACGCCCCGGTGGAATGCTTGATTTTGCATTTCCGCCAGGGCGTTGGGTTTATTTCTTTGTTCTCTCCATTATCATCCTCTCCAATTCCGCGCAATCTCTCACCACCATGTCATTGTTCTCCGACAATATCTCATAAGAATTGAATCCCCAGGCGCAGCTGATGATTGGAATATCAGCCGCCTTGCAGGCCTCTATGTCTCGGAGCTCGTCGCCTATGTATATCAGGCTCTCGTATCCTTGGCGTTTCAGCTGATGGCGAGATTTCCGCAGTGCCCTCTTCTTGCCGAAGAGCGAGACTTCTGTTTTATAGTAGCTGAAACAGTTCTGAATATTGTATTTCTGTAGAAAAGTATCAATTATTGTCCTTGAGTTGGTGGTCACCACGCCCATGGCGATGCCATTCTCATGGAGATTGCGTATCAGCTCCGGGATTCCTGTAAACGCCTCTATCTCTGCGGCGTGGGCAATGGTCTCCCTGCGGAAGAATCTCAGCAATCTCGGAATCTCCCACCAGTGAACCTTGGCCATCTTGATGAGCTCGCGCGCCGACTTGTTTTTGTTATTCGCAAAATCTATCCTCTGATAGCCAAACCTGTCGGCATACTCGTTTATCAGCTGCGATCCCAATAGGAAAGTGTCGGCCAATGTGCCGTCAAAATCAAATAGAAGCATGGGTAAATCTGTGAAAATCCGCTCAATCTGTGTCATCTGTGTTCAATTTTTTTCGCAAGATAACGAAAAAATCTGTATCTTTGCGCAATATTTCCAATTTTTATCGAAAAAATGCAACAGATCGACCTCATACTTACTCCACAGGAGGCTGCCGACAGCGCCCTCTATCTTGCCAAGGCGGCTCAGGTGGCTGGCGTAAAGGCATCCGAGATTACCGCTCACGCCATCATCAGCAAGAGCATTGATGCCCGTCGCAATATTATTGTAAACATGCGCGTTCAGCTATTCCTGAATGGCGAGCAGCCCGAGAATATCGCCGATAAATACGTTTATCACGATGTTTCCGGCAAGCCTGCCGTTGTGGTAGTGGGAATGGGTCCGGCCGGTCTCTTTGCGGCGCTCAGGCTCATAGAGCTTGGGTTGCGTCCTATAGTCCTGGAGCGCGGCAAGTGCGTCAGGGAGCGCAAGCGCGATATCGTGGCGCTCAATCTCGACCACGTTCTCGATGAGGATTCCAACTATTGCTACGGCGAGGGCGGAGCCGGCACTTTCAGCGACGGCAAGCTCTACACCCGCTCCAACAAGCGCGGCGACATCAGCCGCATTCTCGAGATTTTCCATATCAATGGCGCTGATGCCTCCATACTATACGAGGCGCGTCCACACATCGGCTCCGACAAGCTTCCGGCCATCGTTACCGCCATGCGCGAGACCATTCTGCGCTGTGGCGGTCAGGTGCATTTCTCCACCAAGCTCACCGATTTTGTTTTGGCAGCTGATGGCAACATTACTGCCGTGCGCACCGCCGACGGCAAGGAGATTGAGTGCAAATCTGTAATTCTTGCCACCGGCCACAGCGCCGAGGACGTTTACGAGCTTCTTCAGAAAAAGGGCGTCAAGCTCGAGGCCAAGGGCTTCGCAATGGGCGTACGTGTGGAGCATCCGAGAGAGCTTATCGACGAGATACGTTACCGGAAGGCTGATACCACTTACTTGCCAACCGCCGCCTACAATGTTGCCACTCAGGTGGATGGACGTGGCGTGTATTCATTCTGCATGTGTCCCGGCGGACAGATTGTGCCATCAGCTACCAGCAAGGGTAGGATGGTGGTGAACGGAATGAGCGCCGCAGCCCGACGCAATCAGTGGAGCAACGCCGCCATCGTGGTTGAGATCCGTCAGGAGGATATCCCCGGCTACAGCGAGGACAATCCGCTCTGTGGACTCGAGTATCAGAAAATGGTGGAGCAGCAGACATTCTTCAACGGCCGTCAGGACCAGACCGCGCCGGCCCAGCGATTGACCGATTTCGTCAGGGGCAGAATCTCCAACTCGCTGCCTCCCACATCATACGTGCCGGGCACTGTGATATCGCCCGTGCATTTCTGGCTGCCTGATTTCATCGGAAAGCGACTTCAGCAGGGATTCAAGGATTTCGACAAGAAGATGCACGGTTTCCTCACCGAGGAGGCCCAGGTCTTGGCGTCGGAAACGAGAACATCCTCTCCCGTACGCATCGTGCGCGACGAGGAGAGGATGCACTGTCCAAATTTCCCGAACCTCTATCCATGCGGCGAGGGTGCGGGATATGCCGGCGGAATAGTTTCATCAGCCATGGACGGCGAGAAGGCCGCCGAAGCCGTAGCCGCAAGTCTTTAAACTTTAAACTTTAAACTTTAAACTTTAAACTCTAAACTCTAAACTCTAAACTCTAAACTCTAAACTCTAAACTCTAAACTCTAAACTCTAAACTCCTATTCTATTCCATATTTCTTCAAGGTTGCTGTATCTGGCTGCCAAACTTCGCCGTAGAGCGATAGCTCGTCGATGTGGCGGGTTATTCCGTCGGGATTCAGCATTCTCATCTTTATAGTCTTCACGCCCTTTTCGGTGCGGTATACGGTAAGGATGTATTTGCCGTCGGGCGAGAATACTGCATCGCTCACTATGCCGTCGTGCTTGAATGCCATAATTTCTCTGGCTTCGGTGTCATAGAGCTTGGCTGTTCCGTCGTCGGAGGTGATTATTATGTATTTGCTGTCGGGCGAGAATGTGGCCGAATTCATCTTGTATTCGAAACCTCTTATCGGGAGTGTCCGCTGACCTGCTGTGTTCCAGAGTATTGCGGTGTGGTCGCTCGATGTGGTTACAATGTATTTGCCGTTTTTCGAGAAGTTCAGCGAGTTTATCCTGCCGTCGTGGGCATGAAACTGTCTTACCTCGTTGCCGTCCATGTCGTGGATGTATACTATGCCGTCGTCGCCGCCGGTTGCAAATGCGTTTCCGTTGGGAGTGATGCATACGCAGGTGATGGCTCCCTTGTGGGCTGTTATGGTTTTCAGCATTCCGGTCTGGAGGTTCTGTATCAGGATCTTGGAATTGTCGGTTACTGTTACGGCATACATTCCGTCGTTGGAGAATGCGCCGTCGTTTACCCTTGCGCCGTCGTGCTGAATGGTTCTCAGGAGGTCGCCGTTGCAGTTCCAGATACGCGCTGTTCCATCGTCGGAGGCGGTTATTATCATCCTGCTATTAGCTGAAAAACGGGCCTTGTTTATCCTCTCGCTGTGGCCCTCCAGTACGGCTATCTCGTCGCCGTTCTGCATCCAGATTCTTGCTGTGGTGTCCTGTATCAGCAGTATCATCTGTCCGTTGGGCGAGAATCCTGCGTCGCCTATGTTTACTGCGTTGTCGAAAGTCTCGAACCTCTTGCCTACGCTCCATGTGCGTATGGTGTGGTCGTCGCCCACCGATACTATGCGGTTGCTGCTGTGCACAAAACGGGCGCACCATACATTGGCTTCGTGTCCTTTCAGCACTTTCTCGAGCTTGCCGCCGATATCGAAAACTCTTACTATCTTGTCGCGGCTGGATGTGATTACGTGCTTGCCGTCGGGCGAGAAATTCACCGAGTTTATGAAATCGCCGTGGCCCTCGTATGTCATTATCTCGCGGCCGTCCATGTCCATCAGGCGCGCGCGGTGGGTTGTGTTTTTTCTGTCGTTGGATGCCACGAGCACGTATTTTCCGCATGGCGACAGTACTGCCTGGGTGATTATGGAGGCGGGTCCTTTTATGGTGATGGTCTTGCAGTTTTTGCCGTCGGCGCTCCATACGCGTGCGGTGTTGTCGTCGGCCGATGATATCACCTGCTGGCCGTCGGCCGAGAATTTCAGGCTGTATACGTCGTATTCGTGTCCCTTCAGGGTGGCGGTCAGGTTGCCTTCCATGTCCCAGATCATGATGTTGCCGTCGCTGCCTCCGGTTGCTATCAGCTGTCCGTCGGGCGATATGGCGGCGCTGCATAGTCTGGCGTGGTGGCCGGTGATTTTCGCCATTAGCTGCCCGCCCATGCCGTATACCCTGGCCGTGCTGTCGTCTGCTGTGGTCAGGATCTTGCCAGCTGATACGTTTATGGATAGCACCTCGCTTGTTTGGGGTATTTCAGCTAATACGTTTCCGCTGATATCGAGTATTCGGGCTGCGTATTTGTTGTTTTCATAGTCTTTTACGTAGGTCATTATGTAGATGCTGTCGCCCTCCGATATCTCGGTCTTGTTGATGCTGCCTTGCAGGTCCGGCTCTATGTATCCCGATATGTTGTAGAATATGTCGGTATTGTAGAATGCGTTTAGCAGGGCGCTGTATGCGTGGATGTTGCTGCT
>JAZUEG010000587.1:0-3744 GCA_045640025.1 Bacteroidales bacterium | reverse complement strand
CTCAGCCTGTGCAAACAGATAATCTCCCTCCACGGCGGCACAATATCCGCCTCGTCAAGCGAAGAGGAAACGACGTTCAGGATTGTGATGGGATGGTGAAAAATTAACGTCAGTTCGGCAAAATTGTATTGTCGCCTTCGGCGTTTGGTGGTGAACAAAAATTATCAAAAATTTATCAAGAATTAATCAAAAATTCTCTTCAGAAAAGTAATTTTTGAAAAATTTTTGGACAATTTTTGGTAATTTTTGTTGATAAATCTTCGCCGCAGGCGCAAGACGACAATTCATCGAACTCACGCAAAATTTATCACATTAATTTTCAGGAAAATACAAACAAAAATCACGTTTTCGAGCAAATTTACCCCCAAAAAAATCACGTTTTCGAGGGTTGAGAAGGGTCAAAAAATCACGTTTTCGAGGTTCGGTGTCCTAAAAATGGCCAAATTACTGAAAAATTTTCGGCCAAATTACTGAAAAATTTTCGCCCAAATTACTGAAAAATTTTCGTCCAAATTACTGAAAAATTTTCGGCCAAATTACCGAAAAATTCTTCTCCCCCCCACCGTGCGATTTCGCACGTTTCCACTGTGCGCACTGTGCGATTTCGCACACTTTCCGCTCTACACTCTCAACTCTAATCTCCGCTCCCTCAACCACTTACACATTTGGCACGCTGATTGACATCACTGTTAGCAAAAACCACTAAGAAAAAATGAAAAACTATATCAGAAACATATCAGTGGCGATGATGATTACGGCATCGGCGGTGGGGGCGCAGGCTCAGCAGACGGGCGACACCCTGGTTCTCGATCTCGGATCGGCCATACTGATGGCGCAGGAACAGTCGCCCGAGGCCCAGCAGGCACGGAGCAACTTCCTGGCGGAATACTGGCAATACAGATCGTTCCGCGCCAACTACCTGCCGTCGCTATCCGTAAGTTCGTCGCCTTATCTCAACAAGGAGATCAACAAGATAACGATGCAGGACGGAAGCGAGGCTTTCATAAAACAGGATTTGTTTGGGGCCGACATCTCGATGCAACTTACCCAGAACCTGGCGCTGACGGGCGGAAGTTTCTTCGTGAAGAGCAACCTCAGCCGGCTCGACGACCTCAGAAACAACACCACATCATACAGCGCGCAACCGCTACTTGTGGGATATCAGCAAAGCCTATTCGGATACAACGCCCTAAAATGGGACAAGCGGATAGAGCCGGTGAGATTCAGCGCCGCCAAGAAGGAATACGCCGAGACTCTCGAGCTGATATCAGCGCAAACCTGCAACAGGTTTTTCGCACTGGCCGGCGCGATAACCTCGCAGGAGATGGCCAAGGAGAATTTCGCGACATCAGACACTCTATACAGAATGGCCAAGGGACGATACGAGATTGGAACCATCAGCCAGAACGAGATGCTTCAGTTGGAGATAAACAAACTCCAGGACGAGACCCGGGTGATGGACGCCGAGATTGTACTGCAAGACCAGATGCAGAGTTTCAGGTCGTTCCTTGGACTATCGCAGACCACGCACATAAAACTCAACATCCCCGACTCGGTGCCCGAGTTTCAGGTAGAGATGGGAAAGGCGCTGAGCCTCGCATTAGAAAACAGCCCCGACCCCGAGCAATTCAGCAATATGGTGATGCAAAGCAAGAGCAACCTTGCATACGCCAAGGCAAACCGAGGACTCAAGGCCGACATCTACCTGCAACTGGGACTCTCGCAGACGGGTCCCGACATCCCTACAGCGTATCAGGACCCAAACAACCAGATGAGGGCAAGCGTTACACTGGCGCTCCCGATACTGGACTGGGGACGCGGAAAAGGAAGAGTGAAGGTGGCTGAATCGCAACTGGAGACCGCCACAACACGGGCCCAGCAGGGAATGAGGGATTTTGAGCAGAACATTCAGAAACTGGTGATGCAGTTCAATATGCAGGGCAAGAAGGTGAACGTGGCATCCATCACCAACAAGAGGGCCGAGAGCCGGAGCAACGTGGCCACAAAACTATATATGATGGGTCAGAGTTCGATACTCGACCTTAATTCCGCCATCAACGAAAAAAACAACGCAAGAAACAACTATATGAACACACTGTCGGAATACTGGAGGCTCTACTACACAATAAGAAGCATCACCGGCTACGATTTCGAACACGACACGGAGATCCAAGTGACTGAAATGCTGAAGTGATTGAAGAGGTTTCGAAAATCGAAAATCAAAAATCAAAAATGTAAAAAATGGACATACAACTAACCCCAAGGCCTTGGTACAGGAAGTACCTTTGGCACATAATAGCGGCAATGGCATTTTTGGGAGTGCTGATATATACCGCAACCCTGGCATTCCGCCCCAAGAGCGTGATGATAAACAACAGGGAATTCAAAATATCGGAAGCATCCGACGCCCACTTTACGGAATACGTAAACGTGGAGGGCATCGTGAAACCCATCCAGACCATCAAGGTAAACGCCCTCGAGAGCGGTTTCGTGGAGCGGATAGTGGCTGAGGAAGGCGCAATGCTGAATGTAGGCGATACCATCCTGATACTGATGAATCCCGACCTGACCCGCACACTGGAGGACGAGCAGAGCAACTGGCAAAACTCCGAGCGCAACTACCGAGAGCAGGAGATAGAGATGGAGCAGAAGAGCATAGTATTGCGTCAGCAGGCCCTCGACGCCAGGCATCAGATATCCAGCCTCGAGAAAAAACTGAGGCAGAGCCGTGAGGAGTTCAAGATGGGAATCAAGAGCAAGGCCGAACTCGAGGTGATAGAAGAGGATTTCCAGTACCAACTCAGGCGCACCGAACTGCAGATGGAAAGCCTCCGACACGACAGCACAGCCACAATCCTGAAGCGCGATATGATAGAGGCCAACCGCACCGCCAACAACAAGAAACTGGACCGTTGCAACCAGCGCACCGCAAACCTCGTAGTAAGGGCCACGGTGGCAGGTCAGTTGAGTTTCCTGAACGCCACGATAGGTCAGCAGATATCAGCCGGCAACAGCGTCTGCGAGATCAAGGTGCTCAGCGAGTTCAAGATAAGCACCGCGCTGTCGGAATACTACATCGACCGCATCAGCACCGGACAGCAGGCCAACATAAAATATCAGGACCAACTTTATCCGCTGAGAATCAGCAAGGTGGTACCCGAGATCAAGAACAAGACCTTCGACTGCGACCTTGTATTCACCGGCGAGAAACCATCTAACATACGCCTCGGCAAAAGTTACACAATACAGGTGGAACTCGGGCAGACCGAAAACGCAATCCTGATAGACCGCGGCGACTTTTACGCCACCACGTTCGGCAACTGGATATACAGGCTATCGGCCGACGGCACACGGGCCGAGAAGGTAAGCATCGAGATAGGCCGTCAGAACCCGAAACAATACGAGATTCTCTCGGGCCTCAACCCCGGCGACCGCGTGATTATCTCCGGTTACGACAAACTGGGAAACAAAGAGGAATTTATAATCAAAAATTAAAAATCAAAAATCAATAATGATATGATACTTCACAACATCAAAATAGCATTCCGCAACCTTCTGAAATACAAACTTCAGAATGTGATAAGCATACTATCGATAGCCATAGGCATCGTAGCCATATCGGCCGTGCACTCGTTTCTGAGCAATGTGCACGAGCCTCGCATCTGCAACGAGCCATACTTCGACAGGACTTTCAAGGTGACTCTCTTTGGAGAAAACAAAAAGTTCAAAGTCGGAGGCCAAGCG
>JAZUEG010000586.1:0-2072 GCA_045640025.1 Bacteroidales bacterium | reverse complement strand
AGACTCCGCTGATAGAGGCTCAGACTCTGGTGACCAAGATCAACGAGAACGGCCTGCAGAAGGTAAGGGACCTGGCTATGGAGGCCGGCGCCGACGCCCACTACCTGAAAACCATGCAGATAGAAAACGAGGAGGATTTCGACACTTTCAAGACCACGATAGACAAGTATTCGAGATACGACAGCCACAACAAGCTGAAAAACCCGGTAGGATTCTGCTCCCGGGCCATCAACTCGGCCGTAATATCAATAGACATGGACGTACTGCCATGCTGCTACGACAAGGACGCTGAGCTGAAACTCGGAAACCTGCGCGAGGCCGGCATTGTGGAGATCATAAAATCCGACAAGGCCAACAAGATAATAACGGCCATAGAGCGCCAGCGCGACCACAGGCCGGCCATGTGCCAAAACTGCGGAGGATAGCCATGGAGAAGATAGCGGTACTGATACCATGCCTCAACGAGGAGACCACCATAGCCAAGGTGGTAAGGGATTTCGGCAAGGCCCTGCCCGAGGCCACAATATACGTATACGACAACAACAGCACAGACCGCACCGCCGAGCTCGCGCGACAGGCCGGAGCCACCGTAAGGCACGAGCCGAGGCCCGGCAAGGGCAATGTGATAAGGGCGATGCTCCACGACATAGACGCCCTCTGCTACCTGATAGTGGACGGCGACGACACCTATCCCGCGCAGTATGCCCCGGAGATGACATCGGCTGTGCTCCAGCAGGGCTACGACATGGCCATAGGCGACAGGCTGACATCCAAGGCATATTTCGAGCAAAACAAGAGGCCATTCCACAACATGGGAAACAGGATGGTGAGGCATCTCGTAAACACGGTATACAAATCAGACATGCGCGATATAATGACCGGATACAGGGCCATCAGCTACGCCTTTGCCAAATCTTTCCCCGTGCTCAGCCGGGGCTTCGAGATAGAGACCGAGATGAGCATCCATTGCCTGGACCGCAACCTGCTGTACCGCAATGTGCCTATAGAATACAGATGCCGGCCCGAGGGCAGCATATCCAAGCTGCGCACATACGACAACGGCCTGCAGGTACTCAACACGATTTTCTCGCTGTATCGTACCTACAAGCCGCTGAGGTTTTTCCTGTGGTGCTCGGCCATATCGCTCATTATATCAATATCGTTTCTGATACCGGTAATGAGGGAGTTTCTGGCCACCAACACGGTGCAGAAACTGCCGAGCTTTATAGCATGTGTGTTTTTCGCGATATTCTCTATCCTGTCGTTTTTTCAGGGGCTGAGCCTCGACACCATCAACCAGAAAGACCGGCGCGATTTTGAGCTCGCATACGGACGGTGCCGCGACAGGGTTAGAAACGCCTTGACTGAAGATGATGCCTGCTGAGGCCTTCCTCAATACTATCTATCCACCTGATCATGCGCTTGCCGTAATTATCGCCAAACTCCTCGTAGAGCCTTGTGGCGTATTCGCGCGACACATCAAAAATCTCGAGAGCAAAATAGATATTGGCCAGATTGAACACCATATCGGACTTGGCAGACTTCTGCTTCTTATCAGCCGACGACAGCGAGGCCTCCACCTCCTTGAAATGCTCCACCCATGGCTGGAGATTCTTTACGGCGTGCTGCACATCGCCGGTTATCGGGATATTCTCTATGATATTGCGGATTTCCCTCGATGCCTGCTGATGCTTGGCGTAGTAGGGATTCTTCTTGCTGTCGAAGAGGGCAATCTTCACATTGTCGGTAGTGTAGGTATAGTAGAAACAGTTTCTGTAGGCATTCTGGATAGGCTCCGAGAATACCAGGAGCTCGGTCATGATGATATTCTCGAGAAAAACCTCATTGTTGTTTCTCACAAACTCGTGGCACTCGTGCCTTGACTTGAAACGGCGGTCCATCCTGAAAGTAGCCAGCGGAGGCCTGTGGGTCTCGGGGTTGATATTGGTGAAAGCCTCCACTGTACGGCCGTTCAGCACAAAATTCCAACCCAGCACAATGGTATAGTCGATATGCGGAGTGTAGTATCTAAGTCGGAGGCCAAGCGGTCTTAGGAAGACAACCATGCTCAG
>JAZUEG010000585.1:0-4402 GCA_045640025.1 Bacteroidales bacterium | reverse complement strand
AGGGTGAAGACGGTGATGGATTTTACGTCGCGGGAGAATTGCACGCGTCCGTGGAACTGAAGTTCAAAGTTCTCGAAACCAGGCATATCGTCGGCCTTTATCGCCAGCATATTCGGATTCTTGATGGAGAGTTGCTCGTCTATAATCAAGTGGTGCATAAAATCCAATCCACGGAAAAATCTCGTTCCCTGAGGCACGGGCTGTGTAGGATAACCTTTTATGCAGACGGATTTGGGATCGTCGACGGGTGTCGGGGTCTTCATCAGCGACTCGTTGAAATCGAGACTGCTTCCCACAGTGAGAGTGGTCCTGTCCATAAGGTTCTCCTTCTTGAAATTCAGCATAATGGCGCCGTAATGCCAGAAAATATCAGGGTCGCGGGCCAGGTCCGACAATTTGTTCTTTCCTGTCAGGATTCCGTATTTCGGGAACTCCTCGGGCGCAATGCCGTCGAGGTCGACGCCATAGATATTTTTCAAGGCCTTTATCCTGACCTCGGGACCGCCCATAGTGGATCCGCGCTGTCCGGTCTCGATGGAATTCTTGATATAATCCGACTCAACAATCTGGTCGAAAACGTCGGCAGGTACGCACATAGAGAAGTCGGATTCAGAGACGATATTCCTCAGAAACTCCTCCACAACAGGCATTTTGTCCGCAGATTTCTGCTGGGTCTGGATAAGTGTATTTACAAACACACGCTTCTCATACACCGGCGCAAAGGCCTTGAGAATGGGATATTTGGATGATTTGAGGTTCATAAGATTTCAATTTTGGTTGATGACAAAAATATAAAAGCGGCGTCAGAATCCCAAAAAATCTTCAATAAAAATTATGGAATTGCAAAAAATGTAACTTAACCAAAACTTAAAATCCGAATTTTCGCTCTGTCATTTTTTTTTTGAATTTTGCCACAAATACGTTACACTTTTAATCAATGTAAATATGACAGAACAAACACCCAAAAAAGATTACAAGCCAGCAGAACTTGAGATCGTGGTAGTCGATCAGACCGACATTATCTGCACCTCTTCCAGTATTATGAACCTTGATGAAGGCGATGAACTCTAAATCCTAAGTATCAGAAAGATGAAAAAGCATTATCTATCTATTGCGATGATTGCCACAATGGCACTCGCATCGTGTGGCACCGAGAACGACGACGTTCAGATTCAGCCAGCTGACACTGACAAGACAGTAGAAAACACAATCGCTGACACTAAGGAGCAGATCACATTCAAGGCCGTGTATTCCAACGGCGACGGCCTCTCGAAGACTGCCATCGAGGACAGGAAAAAACTCGTATTTACTGCCGGTGACCAGATCAAGGTTTTTGACGGCACTGAGGCTTCCGTTTTTGATGGAGACATTGCTGACGGCGCTTCAGCCACCTGCAACTTTACAGGTACAGCCAATCCTGATGCCGAAACATATTACGCGGTTTATCCAAAGTCGGCTGAAAAATTGACAGCATCTTCAGCCTCAGCCACTATACCAGACGCACAAGATGCCGTAGCCGGTACTTTCGACAAGAATGCCCACGTGATGGTGGCATCGGCAAGCGGTACAAATAAGGAATTCAAGTTCAAGACAGCCAACGCCTTCATAAGGTTTACCGCGCCAAGAAACCTGGAATCAGTGGTGATGACCGGCAACAACGGCGAGAAGATAGCAGGCAATATCACAGTATCAGACTACTCTGATATTGCAGTATCAGACGCATCAGCTACCTCGATAACCCTCTCAGGTACAATGGAGAAGGGCAAGGAGTACTACATTTCGTACGCACCTGCCGACTTCACAAAGGGCATCACCCTAACCCTCACCGACGAAGACGGCAATGAGGGCACTTACACGACAAATCGGTTTGAGTCTAAGCCCAATCAGGTGAACAACATTAAGGAAGAGAAGTTGGAGAAGGCGTTCTATTATAAGTTACCAGCGGGAGAATCATTGAGCGATTATCTTGCAAATTTTACGGGAGAGGTAGCTGAGGTAATCTTGACTAATTATTCTTCAGATGACGTAATAATAGCTTTAGATTTTAATCCTACCAAAAAGGTAAAACTTGTTTTGCCGGGGAGTGTAGAATCAATTGGAGATTATGAATTCCGTGAACGTAATAACCTTGTCTCAATTGAGATGCCAGGTGTTACCAGCATTGGAAAATACGCATTCTATCATTGCTCAAACCTTGTACTGACCTCGCTTCCAGATGGTGTTACCAGCATTGGAGATTATGCATTCTCTACTTGCACAAACCTTGCACTGACCTCGCTTCCAGAGAAGGTTAAAAGCATTGGTGGATATGCATTCTTTGGTTGTAAAAACCTTGCACCGACCTCGCTTCCTGAGGATCTTGAAAGCATTGGAGACTGTGCATTCTTTAATTGCACAAACCTTGCACTGAAGTCGCTTCCTGAGAAACTTACCACCATTGGAAAAAGGGCATTCGTTAATTGCACAAGCCTTGCACTGACCTCGATTCCTAACAAGGTTTCCAGCATTGGAGACAATGCATTCTTGGGTTGCACAAGCCTTGCTCTGGAATCGCTTTCTGATGGTGTTACCAGCATTGGAGACAATACATTCTATGGTTGCACAAACCTTGCACTGAAGTCGCTTCCTGATGGTGTTACCAGCATTGGAAGTAACGCATTCGATGGTTGCACAAGCCTTGCACTGACCTCGCTTCCTGAGAATCTTACCAGCATTGGAATAAAAGCATTCAATGGTTGCACAAACCTTAAACTAAAATCGCTTCCTAAGAATCTTACCAGCATTGTAGACCGAGCGTTCTTTAATTGCACAAGCCTTGCTCTGGAATCGCTTCCTGAGGATCTTGAAAGCATTGGAGACGCTGCATTCTATGGTTGCGCAAGCCTTGCAATAACCTCGCTTCCTAAGAATCTTACAAGCATTGGAGATAACGCATTCGTGGATTGTGAAAGCCTTGTGCAAATCACTATTCCTTCTAATGTTACAACATTAGGAAATGATGCATTCAAGGGTTGCTCAAATTTGAAATCAATAACAATATTGGGCAATCCAAAAATCGGAGATATTGCTCAGGAGGATGATTACTTCCAACGCCCTAATGGCACTGTAATCAATGTGTCTGAGGCTTCGTACAATAGATATACGAATTATTGGGATTATTGGAACACCAGGTCTTATATCACAGTAAATGTCTTGCCATAATCATCCCAATCACGCATTATAAAACAATCAACCCCTCTCTAACGGACAGGTTTCCGTTGGAGAGGGGTTTTTGATTTTTGGAGTGAAAAAAACAGATTGGAATAATGTTTTTATCCGAAAAAAGAATTATATTTGCGGAGAGAAAAAGTAAGGATTATGACACAACAACAGGCAAGCGAACTAACAAACAAAATCATCCACGCCTTGGAGATTGCGGAGTATGAGACTTTGAAAAAGAAGGCTATGCTCAATCAGAATGTGGTGGTGGAGAACGAGAACGGCGATCCTATCGTGGTTCCCGCAAGAGAGGTTTTCGTTGAGAGGTTCAACGAGCCAGTACCGACGTTTTAAACTATAAATTGAAAATTATGGCAACAGCAGTAATAAATAATTTTGATGTATTGAGTGAATTGCGTCATTCAATAATGGACTTGGTGTATTCGATATCCGACCCAGTCAAATTGCAGAAGATGTTGGATTCAGTAAAAAGCCAACCTAAATACTCAGAGCAAGTAAGCCCCTCAGGCGACGAATGGTTCGACGATCCTGAGAATATCAAAATGCTGGACGAGCGTAAAGCCGAAGCAGATCGTGGCGAAGTTTTCGAGATGTCTATGGATGAGATTAAAGAGGCGTTAGGACTATGAGTTACAGAATAGAATTTGCCAACGGCGCACGAAAAGATTTTGAGTATTGGAAAAAATATGGCACCAAGAAAGAACTAAACAAAATCTTGACTTTATTAAATGAGATATCTGTTAACCCTCGTTCAGGCACAGGCAAAGTTGAGCAATTGAAAGGAGACAGATCCGGGCAATGGAGTCGCAGAATCAATTCCAAAGACAGAATCGTTTACGAAATTTACGATGATGTAATCAAAGTTCTGGTTCTTTCGCTGAAAGGCCATTATGGAGATAAATAAACCACAAACCGCAGAAGGCTGATGATTACAGTGCTCTGCGGTTATTATATTAGAAAAAAAAATTAACATATTTTTATTAATTAATGTTAAATACTACCTTTTAAGGTGGTACGATACCACCTTATTGAGTATGTTTTTTGAATTGGAGACTTCTTCGAAGTCATATTTTTAAAGAAGTCGCTTCGCTCAAAATCTACAAAAAATCAGCAAAAAATTTATTATTTTCCTATTGCCCGAAAGGGGCTGTCCAAAAAGTTTTTTTTGCGACAGCCTTTTTTA
>JAZUEG010000584.1:0-4781 GCA_045640025.1 Bacteroidales bacterium | reverse complement strand
CCGACTCTGAGCTCAAGAAGATGAGTTTCGCATCGGAGGACGACCGCGCCAAGTTCGCCTCCTGGATAGCTGATGACAAGTACGCATCGTCGCACCGCGGACAGTATGCCGAGAGATATTCCAACACAGCTCCATTCGAGCATCACTGGGACCTTCACTTCGCGCAGAATATCTTCTACCTGAAGGAGCGTGGAAGCAGGGTTCAGCTCTCGTTTGATATCATCAACTTCTCCAACCTTCTCTGCCACAACTGGGGAACATATTACGAGAGCCTCTACAATCTCTCGGTACTCAAGTGCGAGAGCGTGGATGCCGAGAGCCGTGTGGCCACATTCTCCTACAACAATCCCAAGCTCGCCATCAGCGACCTCTATTCAAGATGGCACGCCCAGATTGGGTTCAAGGTGATTTTCTAAATATCGCTTAGGCTTTATAGATACAAAAAATCCGAATTGCTGGAAGTCGGCAATTCGGATTTTTTTGTATTGTTGATTTATTTGTCGTCGTAATGTCCGAGGGCTTGGAGCACAAGCACCTCCACAATGTCGTTGTCGATTCTGTAAACCACACGGTTCTTTTGGTCGAGACGGCGGGAATAAGTATTTGGACGGCCTTTCAGGAGTTCCGGCTGACCAGTGCCTGTGGTGGGGTGCTCCTTGAGTTCCGCTAAAATCTGACGAAGTTTTTTCTTAGCACTGGGCTGTCCCGATTTGGAGATAAGCAGAACGTCATCTTCTGCCTTCTTGGAATATGTTACCTTGTACATAGTTATGCCAGCAATAGTTTATCTAATTCCTCATCTGTAAAGGTCACACATTCACCTCTTTTTATCTGTTCCTCGGCTTCGTCGAGGTCCTTGTAGAACTGCTCGCTCTCGTAATAATCCACCTCTTCCTTCTCCCTTTTCTTTCGGAGTTTCTGGACGAATTTCTGAACCTCGTCTATGAACGAGAAATCTATATCGTCTCCTGACAGGGTTTTTATAAGGTCTTCTCTTTTTGCTGATAATTCAAGTGCCGCTGTTGTCATAGTATTATATTTATTGGTTTGTGGTGCAAAGATATATATTTTTTGATATTATCTAAAAATTAATTCGGAATTAAAAATGTGATTATGGGGAGATTTAGTATGTTTGCATAAACGAAAATAAGTAAATATTATGGCAAAAAGACAAACAACATTAGGCAAATTTAGAAAGATAATCTTGAGAGTCCAATGTTTGTAAAAACTCCACAGCCACAATGGAGTTTTGTGTCAAAAGCATTTCAGTCGCTTACTTCCTTAGGGGGGAATCGCCCATGGCTTCCTCTGGGGTTAATGGATCTCTCCATTTATTTCAAGGGACTGAATAAATCTTATTGACGATGCAAAATTAGGTATTCCTGAGGTAATTTCCAAATTTCAAAGAAGAATTTTGTTTTAATATTATTGATTTTTAGATCTTAATAACTTGTATAACCTTGAATGACTGTGTTCCTATGAAATATCTATGGGTGTCATATTGGAGTTCGTTGGTTTATTTGTCGTCGTAATGTCCGAGGGCTTGGAGTACAAGCACCTCCACAATGTCGTTGTCTATTTTGTAAACTACTCTGTTCTTCTGGTCGAGACGGCGGGAATATGTATTGGGACGGCCTTTCAGGAGTTCAGGCTGACCTGTGCCTGTGGCGGGGTGCTCCTCCAATTCATCAAGAATTGTTACGAGTTTTGTTCTGATGCTTTTAGAACCAGACTTTTGGATCATTTTTATGTCGTCGTCGGCTCTTTTGGTAAAGTTTAATTTATACATATCCTATTCTCCCAAAAGCATTTTATGTAATTCTTCACGTGTGTATGTTACGTACTCGCCACGGCGATACTGTTCCTCGGCCTCGTCGAGGTCCTTGTAGAACTGCTCACTCTCGTAGTAATCCACCTCTTTCTTCTCCCTTTTCTTTCGGAGTTTCTGAACGAATTTCTGAACCTCGTCTATGAATGAGAAATCTATGTCGTCTCCCGACAGGGTTTTTATAAGGTCTTCTCTTTTTGCTGATAATTCAAGTGCCGCTGTTGTCATAGTGCTTTATTTGTTGGTTTGTGGTTGCAAATATAGCAATTTATTATATTACCTAAAAATTAATTCTGATTTTCCACGAAACAATTTAGTGGATTATTTTGTAATTTTGCGCAGAGAAAAAAAATTGATTTATGAATTATTACGCTCGTAGAGACGCACGGACGTGCGTGTCATAATTCATAACGTGCGTGTCATAATTCATAAATCGAAATTCGTAACTCGTAATTAAATCCTATACAAAAAAATGGCAAAGATAACTAAAGAGATGGCCTTGCGCTATCACGAGGAGGGACGCCCTGGCAAGATTGAGGTTGTTCCCACCAAACCTTACAGAACCCAGACAGATTTGTCGCTCGCATATTCACCAGGCGTGGCCGAGCCTTGTCTCGAGATTCAGGCAAACCCCGACAACGCTTATAAATATACCGACAAGGGAAACCTTGTAGCCGTAATCTCCAACGGTACAGCCGTTCTCGGTCTCGGCGACATAGGCGCAGTATCAGGCAAGCCTGTAATGGAAGGTAAGGGCCTCTTGTTCAAGATATATGGCGGTATCGACGTGTTCGATATCGAGGTAAACGAGAAGGATCCTGATAAGTTCATCGAGGCCGTTAAGGCAATTGCCCCAACATTCGGAGGTATCAACCTTGAGGACATCAAGGCCCCTGAGTGCTTCGAGATTGAGCGCCGCCTCAAGGCGGAGCTCGACATCCCTGTAATGCACGACGACCAGCACGGTACAGCCATCATCTCCTCTGCCGGACTTATCAACGCCCTCGAGGTTGCAGGCAAGAAGATTGAGGACGTTAAGATAGTAGTGAACGGAGCAGGTGCCGCCGCCATCAGCTGCACAAAGCTCTACGTGGCTCTCGGTGCCAAGGTTGAGAATATCGTGATGCTCGATTCAAAGGGCGTTATCACCGACGACCGTCCAAACCTTACCGAGGAGAAGAAGTTCTTCGCAACCTCGCGCCGCGACTGCAAGACTCTCGAGGAGGCTATCAAGGGTGCCGACGTGTTCCTCGGACTCTCCAAGGGCAACATTCTCTCGCAGGATATGGTACGCTCAATGGCCGCCAATCCAATCGTATTCGCATTGGCAAACCCTGTTCCAGAGATCACATACGAGGAGGCAATGGCCTCACGTCCAGACGTTTTGATGTCGACAGGCCGCAGCGACTATCCTAACCAGATCAACAACGTAATCGGATTCCCATACATTTTCCGTGGCGCTCTCGATGTGGCCGCCACAGCCATCAATGAGGAGATGAAGCTCGCCGCCGTAAAGGCCATCGCAGCCCTTGCTAAGCAGCGCGTTCCAGATGTAGTAAATAAGGTGTACCACGTTGACAACCTCACATTCGGTCCTGCTTACTTTATTCCAAAGCCTGTCGATCCACGCCTTATCACCGAGGTTTCAACAGCCGTTGCCAAGGCAGCCATCGAGTCAGGCGTTGCAAGAAAGACTATCGAGGATTGGGACGCTTACAAGCTCCACCTCAAGCAGTTGATGGGTTACGAGAGCAAACTCTCTGCTCAGCTCTTCAACATCGCAAAGCAGAATCCTCAGAAGGTGGTTTTCGCCGAGGGTATCCACCCAACAATGCTCGCCGCCGCCGTTGAGGCCAAGAACGAGGGACTCTGTCACCCAATCCTCCTCGGCAACACCGAGAAGATAAAGGCTTTGGCAGCTGATAACAATCTTACTCTTGATGGCATCGAGATCATCAACCTCCGCGAGGACGCACAGGCTCCTACACGTGAGCGCTACGCCAAGATTCTTTGCGAGAAGCGTCAGCGCAACGGTATGACATTCCAGGAGGCCAACGACAAGATGTTTGACCGCAACTACTTCGGTATGATGATGGTGGAGACCGGCGATGCAGATGCCTTCATCACAGGCGTTTACACACGTTACCGCGATACCATCCAGATTGCCAAGGATGTAATCGGTATCCGCAAGGGCTTCAATCACTTCGGCACAATGCACATTCTCAACTCAGAGAAGGGTACATTTTTCTTAGCTGATACATTGATCAATCGTCACCCAGACGTAGATACATTGGTGGATACAGCCAAGCTTGCCGCCGATACAGTACGATTCTTCAACAACGAGCCTGTAATAGCAATGTTGGCTTACTCTAACTTTGGCGCCGACGAGGTTGGCTCTCCTGCCACAGTTCACCAGGCTGTTGATATCCTTCAGCAGCAGTGCCCTGACCTCGCAATCGACGGCGAGATGCAGGTGAACTTCGCCATCGACGACGAGCTCCGCGACAAGACCTTCCCATTCAACAAGCTGAAGGGCAAGGTTGTAAATACTCTCGTGTTCCCTAACCTCGGCTCGGCCAACACCTCATACAAGATGCTCGCCGCCATGAACAAGAACGTGGAGCTTATCGGACCTATCCAGATGGGATTGAACAAGCCTATCCACTTCATCGACTTCGAGAGCTCGGTAAACGATATCGTGAATATCGTGGCCGTAGCCGTAATCGACGCTATCACTGAGAAGCAGAAGTAGGAAATTTTGGAATGCGGATGACGCAGATTCAGCGGATTGTCGCAGATTATCACTATAAAATCTGTGAAAATCCGCCTGTTCTGTGACGTCTGTGCTCCAAAATAATTTTTTTTGAAAAAAAGACTGCAAATTTTTGGTTATCCTAAAAATTAGTAATAAATTTGCAAGCCGAAAAACATAGTTTCCGATATTAGTAAACTT
>JAZUEG010000583.1:0-2293 GCA_045640025.1 Bacteroidales bacterium | reverse complement strand
CCATTGCGTTTCTGATAAGGTCTGCCGCCTCTGTTATTTGCGCGGGAATCATTGTCCGAGTATCCGGAGTTGCCGCGATAGTTGTGATTATCCATTTTTAGTTTCTAATGAAAAAATTTTCTGCAAATTTAATCCAAAAATTTCGTATTATACAATAAAAAGAGATGTTTTTTTCATTGATAATGAAATTTTTTTTCATACATTTGCGGAATTAAGAAAACAGCTAAATTATGACAGACAATAACAACAATCCATACGGCTCGGGATTCACCTCCAACGAGGGCGGATCGGGCTTTGTATCAGATACTTCCAATTCAGGATCTGGTTTTGTATCAGCTGATGGCCAGGGATCTGGTTTTGTATCAGCTGATGGCCAGGGATCTGGTTTTGTATCAGCTGATAGCCAGGGATCCGGTTTTGTATCAGCTGATAGCCAGGGATCCGGTTTCGTATCAGCTGATAGCAATATTCCGGGAGGCATAGCATCCACATTCACCGACATTCAGGTGCTGTCGTCGCAGGGCGCCATGAGCACGGTATACAAGGGCAAGAAATACGGCAAGTGGCACATTATCAAGCGCATAAAGCCTGAATTCAAGAACAACGAGGAGTACAAGCGGCTCTTTATGCAGGAGTTCGACAACGGCATCCAGCTCGACCATCCCAACATCGTGCGCCTCGAGGACAAGGGCGAGGATTCCGATGGCCTGTGGTTCTCGATGGAATACGTGGACGGACGGTCGCTCGACGAAATGATAAAAAAACACGAGTTTGAGGGCGACAGAAACGTCCTGAACGAAAACCTCGTAAAGAACATTACACTGCAGCTCTGCGACGCGCTGAGCTATGTACACAAAAAGCAGATAGTGCACCGCGACCTGAAGCCTGAAAACATCATGGTGACTTACCGCGGCGACAATGTGAAGGTTCTCGATTTCGGCCTGGCACATTCCGACAGCTACGACGACAACATGAAGAAAGTGGGCACTCCCAAATACATGGCGCCCGAGCAGAAGGAACGCGGCAACACTGTGGACCAGCGCGCCGACATCTATGCTCTCGGCCTGATAGTGAACGAGATGTGCACCGGAACTACCGACATCAAGTACGCCAAGGGCATCAAGAACCTAAACCTGCAGACCGTGATAGCCAAGTCGGTACGCAAAAATCCGCAAGACCGTTACAATGACTGCCAGGAGATAATAAGAGACCTGAACGCCGATATCAAAAAAGCCCCGGTGTTTGAGCTGCCCGAGTCTCAAGAGCCGGCCATAAAACTTGATGATTCACCTGTAAAAACAGGAGAAAACGGCGCCAATAAATCGAAAAAGGGCCTTATAATAGGAATCGCCGCGGCCGCAGTGATTGCAATTGCGGCAATAATATTTCTGCTGATAAACTCAGGCTCAAAGCCCGATCCAAAACCAGACGATCATCAGACAACGCAGCAGGAGGAGCCGGAGCCGACACCGCCAACACCGCCCGAGCCGACCCCCGAAGACAGGCTAAGCGAGACTCTCAGCGAGATCAACAACGAAATAGAGGCCGAGCAGAATTCTGAAATCGAGGCTCTAATGAACAAGGCCAACGACCTTTTCGACAATCAGAAAAACGTTGCCCAGGCTTTCGAGATCTACGAGCAGGTGCTCCAGATAAAATCAGACTATGGAAAGGCCATCGACAGGAAACAGTCGTGTCAGAAGATTTTCGGCAACAGCAACCTCTACGACATGACTCCCAAGAAAGGCCCCAACGGCAAATACGGCTATGTGGACAATGACGGCTACATAATTGTGGACTACCTCTACGACAGCCCAAGCGTGAACAAGAACGCCAACTGGAAAGACATCATCACTATCCAGAAAAACGGCAAATGGGGCGCGCTCAACAACCGCACCAAGCGTCCGGCCTCCGAGTTCAAATACAACAAGGCCAGCTGGGGAATCCCCGGCAAGAGAGGTTTCTACCTCGACATCACCAACGGCCCCCGCGACCAAATCTACATCGACAGCAACGACAAGATTATTTCGCCATTGGACTAAAAAAATTGCTGGCCTCGAAAAAGGTCAGCAATTTTTTTTAGTTATACGCCTCAATAATCTTCTCCGCGAATTCGAAATCCTCGGGCCAGTCGATATCAACGCCTTCTATCTTATCCACGATGGCCATGTAGGGATTATGGCCGATGCGCTGATGATGGATTTTCCATACGTCGCGCTTAAACATGAAAAACGCTGATGACTCCACGTATACCGGCTCGATGGTCTGTGTACGCGGGATCTCCTTGACATCG
>JAZUEG010000582.1:0-3864 GCA_045640025.1 Bacteroidales bacterium | reverse complement strand
CCTTACGACATGGAGGGCGTGGAGAAGATTCCGGAAATCATAATGAACAATCCCGGACTTAAGCCCGGCGCAATGCTGATAATGGAGCACAGCGCCAAGACTCACTTCACCGACCTTATCCACATCCGCGACCAGCGTCATTACGGCAAGGTGAATTTCTCTTTCTACAGCAAGGAAGAATCTGCCGGCGATGATGAGGAAACCGACGAAATTTCAGAAAACTAAAATACAAAACCTTCGCAACAGCGTGATGCAAGGTGGGGAGGTGTTTCTATTTATTATTCTACAAAAAAAAGAACGCAGATTACGCGGGTTGTGCGGATTTACGCGGATTGTTCATATAAATCTGCGTTGTCTGCGTTCCTTATTAATAGCAACAGAACTATCTTACAGTCTTGCCACGTGATGTGCCGCCTGTGGAGTTGTTGCGGTTGTTGTTGGTGTTATTGTTGTTGGTATTGCGGGTATTGTCGTTTACTGTGGTACCGCCACCGTTCGAGTTGTTGTTATTGGTGGTAGTGGTGGCCAGCAGAAGGTCACATGATGTAAGCAATGTGCATGAGGCGAACAACAATGCCGCTGCGAAAATGAATTTTTTCATATTGTTTAAGTTTATAGGTTTATGATTACTTTCTCACAGTCTTAGGTCTTACCATATCAGGCTGATCGGCCAACCACTCCTCAGCCATCTTTCTGATGGTACCGTTCTTGCGCTTGTAGTTGAGAAGCATAGAGATCTCGTCGGTTGTGTACGCGTTCACGTTGTCGGCGGTGCGGACATCCTGGAGCGGTGATGGATCGTTCTGACGGAATGTCTTGCCGGCCTTGGAGATGTGACCGTTCTTGGCGAGATTGGTAGGACGGCCGTTCACAAAATCGAGAGGCTTGTTGCCTGCGGCTGTAAAGTAGAGGTAGTTGTTGTCCTCGTTCGACTCGGTGATGTCATCGAAGGCATCAGCTGCCAAAACCAGATAATACTTGCCGTTCAATGACTTAGGCAGACTGAACTCCCATGCAAAACCACCGTCGGAACCTACAGCGTCGGATACGCACTGACCGCCCTTGACGGCAAAGTTGTTCCATGAATAGCCCTGAGCCTCGATACCGCCGAGCGCGTTCTTGGCCTCATTGGCGTCCCAATCCCAATCATAGCCGGAACCCATCTTGTCGGTGTAGAGGTCCAGGAGAAGGATTCCCATATCATCGGCATTGTAGGCATTGTAATAGAGCAGACAGATACCCCAGTCGTTGGATGGCGCAATTACCTTATTACCAGCGTTGTATACATTGTAGTCGCAATTGTACCACTGCTGACCGTCGGCGTATTCTGTAGGATAGAAATCGAGTTCGGTAGATATGAGGTCGTAGCCTTCGTTCTGATTGATTACGATATTCTCCTCGTTGGTATCCACCTTGTTGTTGTCCTCGTTCTGATCGTAGGCCACAAAAGCGCAGTAGCAGAACTTGCCTCCGCAGAAGAATTTCTGATCTACCCAGACGTAGCCATTGTCGCCCCACTGATTGCCCCAGGAATTAACAACGCGGAATGCGCCGTTGGTTCCCATACTGTCGTCGTAGCCGGAAAGAACCATGGCGTGGTAGGCATGCTGACCGGTAAGGTTGAACGATGTCTGCTTGTAGATGATGCTGGAACCATCGGCCCTCATAAACTCGTCGCCGAGCTCAGCGCCAAATACAACGAGCTTGCCCTCAGCGAGATACTGCTTGAGAGTAGTAGCATCGGTCTTGATCTCACGGTAAGACTTGATCTTGTGGCTGCCAGCGTCGGAACTGCCGGAAGCCGACTGAGAGCATGAGCCAAGTCCTGTGTAAGGCTGATTGGCCAGAGTAGCCACACCGCGCGACACCATCTTATCGAATGCGGCCTCAAAACTTGTACCGCCACAGTTGCTTCCCTTGTCGCTGTTGCTGATAGAGAGGAAGATATCCTTGGGCGAGAACTGGTTGCTTGCGCTTGTAAGCTGGCTCTTGCTCAGGCCCTTGGTTTTGGCATTCAGGAATGTGCGGCAGTTGTAGGCAGTAGCCCAGGCCACACAAGTACCGTACTGGCCCTGATCGCCGATAGGTGGAAGATAGTTTGTGAGATCCACCTTGCTTGGCAGCTGTCCCGAAACTCCGGAAGATGCGTAGCGAGATGCGAGGTTGATATCATCCTCTATCTCATCAAGATTCTCATTATCAAAGTTATAGCCAGAATAGTAACCGCCCTCCTCGTTTAGGGTAAAGGCATCCACTATAGCGGCCAATGTTTCCTCGTCGCATGACGACAGGGTAACGGCACCGGTGGCCAGTAAACCCGCCATTGAAGCTACAATAAATCTTTTTCTCATAATTTTGATATTTTAAAATATTTGTTTCACAATAGTATTCACAATCTTGTTTCCGCTCTGAACCACGGCGCACGAGTCAGATTTGCTGTACTCGCCGAGCTCAGGCTCCATATACAGCAGATTATCAGCCACATTGAGCTGAGATCCAATCTGCGCCTTGTATAGATTCAGCGTGCCGTATATCTTATTGTTGAGCATCGACAAGCTTTTTGAAAACTGACATGCCACCAATCGCAGATCGCAGAGATACTGCGAATTAGACATTATAACGTTTCCGCTGAACTTGGTATTTGCAAAATCTATGTTGGATGATGCAAAAATCTTGCTCATATCCAGCGCACCGTAAAAATGCGAATCGGTGAACATGGTCACATCATTGAACCTAACATACTGGAACACAGCCGAATTTCTGAAAAACACCTTGTAGAAATTGGCTCTTCCATCAAAAGTGCAGCTCACGAAATATGTGTCGTCATTAAAATTGGCCATGCTGAAGCTTACTCCGCGTCCAAAATGAGAACCCGAGAAATCGGCCTCGCCATCCACCTTGCTGATATCGAAATCGAAACGACCGCGGAAGTCGGCCTGGCGCATCACCAGTGCGCTCTTGAACTCGCAATCCACAAAGTTGACATTACGCTCAAAAACCGAAATCAAATCCTTCTTTGCGACCTCGTCGGACGAAAAAGCCATCACCGAATCCTCAAAAACGCAGTTTCGGAAACTTATCTCCACTGGTATATAAACGGCGGAAACATCCATTTTCTTGTTTGAGGAGTTAATTTTGGTGAAATCGAGCACTCCTTTTATAGTCTTGTTGCTCACAGAGATAGCCTTTCCCTGCTTAATCTGTTTCAGGATTTTTTCAGCTGATAGCGAGGATTCTTCCTGCGTATCAGCTGCACTGCCACATCCGGCCAGCACAAGGGCCATCAGCAGACACCAGATATTTATTAACTTTCTCATATACGGTTGTCGAGTTTTAGCTTGAATAGAATTTTCAGATTACGGTGAGTCTTGGTTATCAGGCGTTGTATCTCGCTGTCATCCACCCACATACAATCGGTGATACCTTCCTCGGTCTGTGGATTGGTGGCTCCGCCGGGATGATTCATCAGATACCAGTAAGTCTTCTTGAAAAATATCTGCGGATTATTGCCGTAGCGGTAAAAATGATAGGTATCCAGCAACTTGCGTGAGATAACGGGGCCGGAGATGCCCGTCTCCTCCTCCACCTCGCGCACTGCCGCGGTCTCTATCTGCTCGCCATCCTCCACCTTTCCCTTTGGAAGGTCGAAAAGGCCGTTGCGCAATATCACAAGGCTCTTTTGCTCGGGATTCAGCACATAGCCGCCCGCAGCCTCGATATACCTGTTGTTTGATTTGAAAGTGGCGAGCAGACTCTCTGCATCACCCGCAATGTGGTAATTGCCAGCGATTTTGCCATCCAGGAGATCCTTGATGAAATCGCCGTAATATCCGATGGGCTGGTAGCTGATGTCGCCATTAGCTG
>JAZUEG010000581.1:0-4451 GCA_045640025.1 Bacteroidales bacterium | reverse complement strand
GGAAGGCGTAATGACCTTCACCTGCCAGCACAACGAGCTCCACACCAGAACCGAGGCCATCGCAAAGAAAGCCCACACACCTATCCACGTAGACAGGCAGGAGGCCACATACACCGAATACGGCCACGAGGAAGGCGAAATATGCCAGATCTGCGGAACCATCATCAGCGGATGCGAGCCCATCAACCCCGAAGGCATCGACTTCAAGATCAAGGTATCGGGCGTAGCAGGAATGACACTCGGCCAGATGACCTCCGCAGTCAAGGAAGACGGCACCGTAGTAACCGGCATCAGCTACCAGGAGCTATACATCAACGGCAGCGAGGCCAGCCTCGATACACCGGTAACAGCCAACGACTCCAAGATCGACGGCCAGTTCTACATCGGCGAATCGGAGGTGCCATACAAATTCACCGCACAGGCATCCGTAATGGACATCGCCGTACAGTACACCGACCAGCGCGGCATAGAGAGCACCACCGAGCTGCAGAAATTCAGCGCCGACGGATGGCTCCAGAAGCTCACACTCACAGCACCCGAGGGCTACCTCATAAGCAGCAACTACACCGAGACCCCGGCCAGGGAGATCAGTGCAGCTGATGGCGAATACGATGAAATCCTCGTATACGTACAGCCCGATGCCGACGGAGCATCACAGCAGCTGATAGCAGAGCTTCATGGTATCCAAATCGACGGCCAGCAGCCAGAGAAACCACAGCTCTACATAGGCGGCAATCTGGTAACCGACCAGAACATCAGCGGATTCAAGAAGTTGGAAGTCACCATCAAGTCGGCCGACGAGCTGTCGCAGCTTGCCGGATACTTCTGCAACGGCAAGGAGATCATACCAGCTGATGGCGAGTACATCTTCACCATATCAGCTGATGGCGAATACACATTCACAGCCACCGACCAGGCCGGCAACACATCCGAAAGCAACACGATAAACGTAACATTCGGCAAGAGAACAATCTCTACATCGCCGATAACCATCGACATCCGCATACCTTTCGGAATGACAGAGGACCTCAACGAGATAACGCTCCAGAACGTGGACCGCGGCGACGACGTGAGACTGCAATTCAGCATCCCTGAAAACGAATACCTGACCCTCGACGGCAACAACGTGATGCATACCACCAAGGTAACTCCATACTCCGACGGCGAGCCAGAGAGAACAAAGGTAACCGCAACACTCACCGGCAGCGACGCCCAGTATTACGAGCTATCAGCTGATACCAAGTTCCAGTACTACACAGGCGAGGCCCCATTCTCGTTCGGATTTGGAGAGCGCGGACTTCAGGTATACTCATACTACGCCAACAACTACCAGAACCAGTGGAGCAAGGCTCTATACGTAAGCCCGTCGGACAACACCCCCGAGCTCGAGCTAAGCCTCAACGGCAGCGACTGGAGCAGCGAGCCTCTCGTATTCGATACCGACGGCATCAACAAATACTCGTTCTGGTACAGAATGTACGGCACACAGAGCGAGCTGATAACCATAACCGCGCTGATAGACCACAACGCCCCAACAGGCGGACAGATCGCAATAGACGGCAGCAAGGCCACACTCCACACCTGGACCGACACACAGTCGGGCATCGGCAGCATGAGCTATCAGATAACAGCAGAGGGCGCCGAGCCTGATGCCGACAGCTGGACATCATTCAGCGAGGCCACCACAATAGACATAGAGCCCGGCCGATGGACAATCCACAGCCGCGCCACCGACAATGTGGGCAACGAGAACACCACCTCTATCAACAAGATGGTGCCCGTAAAGGCCAGCATCGAGATAGCGGCAGTGGACGGCAGCGGAGAGGTTCACGCATTCATCAACGGACCCAAGCCAAGCCTCAGGGCTCAGGCATACGTGATGGACGCCAGCGGACAGAAGAGCTACATAGAAGGCGACAGCATCTACTCTTACCTCGGCGACAACAACCTCTTTGATGTGACGATAGAAAACAACGAATACATCAAGAGCGCGCACACAGGATTCGTGAAGGTGACAGCCGAATCCGGGTTCAAGGCATACTACGCCGACCCCGTGGAATACACCTATATAATAGGCGACGTACAGGCCACCATCACCGAGACCATGGGAGCTGATGGCAAGACAATAAGCCTCGACGAATTCAACAGCCAGTACAGTCAGAAATGGATAGCCGGAGTATCATTCAGCTCGCCATTCAGCGACTATCAGCTCGATGAAATCGTATCAGCTGAAAACAACACCACAGCCAACGCCGGCACCGCGGTAATGGCCATGAGCAATGCGGCGGCAGATGCGGAGATGTTCCAGGCGGGCACCATAAGCAATGTGATGATAGACACACAGAAACCGTCAATCACCATAGACAGCGCCACCTCCGAGCTGAACCACTACACCGAGTACACCATCACCATAAGCGCCAACGACGATGAATCGGGCATCAGCTGGATAAAATACCAGATAGACAACGGCAAGGCCGCCGACATCAGGAGCGGAAGCCAGATAAAGCTGAACCGCGACATGGCCCACACCATAAAGGTGACATCGGCCGATATGGTGGGCAACCTGGCCAGCGAGACCATGGAGACATCGCCCATAGTATGGAAGGTACCGGTAAAGATATCAGCTGAAAACAACGACAACCCCGACGCCGACGAAAACGGATACGACCACAACGGACACCTGACCGCCAACGGATACTGCGCCGGACAGAACGCCGTAATACTGCTCGAATTCGGCGACCCCGACCACCCGAGATACTACAACGTGGAGGAGCTGGGCGGCGAATTCCATGAGCTGAACAACACCGACGAGCTTATGAGCCACTTCTCGTTCCCGGTAACCAACGAGATGAGCGAGGAGGGACTCGGCGACAAGGAGTTCAGCATAAGATTCCGCGACAATATAGACGACGAGCTTACCAGCGAGCCCGAGAAGGTGACCATAAACATAGGCCTGAGCGACAGCAAGATAAAGATGCTGTACAGCGATGTGCTATTTGTGGACAACAAGGACGGCCGCCTGAAGGAATACCAGTGGTATCTGGGCGACGAGGCCATAGACGGAGCCACCAAGCAGTATTACCAGAGCGCCGATATCCCCGAGCTCATAAAGGAACAGCAGCAGTTCAGCATTGTGGCCCGCGATGTGGACGGACACATACTCAGGGTTTGCCCTCAGGACATGAACTACATGAACATATCCGGCACACCGCACAGCGCAAGCGTATACCCCAACCCGGCATCGGCCAGCCAGGAATTCACAATAACCCTGAGCGGATACTCCGACGAGGAGATGGCCGGATGCAAGGTATACATCTACCGCAACGACGGCGCGCTGGTGCAGACCATGGACGGCGCCGAGACCATGAGACTCGCTCTGCCGGCCGGCACATACAGCGGTCAGGCAGTATCGGGCATCAGCAAGGTTTCATTCAAGATAATTGTAAAATAACAGAAAAAAGCAAGTACAATGACTAAGAGACTACTTGCCCTGACGGTATCGGCGGCGGCCACGGCGCTGCTGCTGACTGCCGGCGCGGCACAGGCACAGAAGGTGAACAAGGAAGTAGAGATAATGAACTATTTCGGCTGCCACAAGGGACTCTACATGTATCTGGACGGAGGCATCACATCCCACAAGGTAGACAACACCATACACCCATACAGCGAGAAACACTGGGGCGGACAGTACAGGGCCGGATTCCAATACTTCTACCAGAAGCATCTGGGCATATCGGCCGGAGTGGTATACAACAAGACCTCCATCGACAGCATGGCCCTGAGCGGATACTCCCAGCATCTGAAATACGCAGTAGACGAGCTGAGCCGTCCATACGAGCACCACACGTATTTCGGGTCGATGAGCGAGAGCGCCGCAATACACTCGCTGTCGGTGCCGGCCATGCTGCTCTACCAGACCAACCTGGGCATCAGCTGGAAGATGTACCTGGGCGCCGGCGCCATGATGACTTTCTATCCCAAGTCCACATTCAGCACCCGCGACAGCCTCGAGACCCGCGCCTACTACGAGGAGTGGGACCTGGAGGTGGGCGGCATAGGGCACAACACCTACAAGGAGGCCGGGTTCAGCGGAAAATACCAGTTTAACCCCAACCTCTCGCTCATGGGCGAGATAGGACTGCTCTACGCAATAAACCCACGCCTCGACGCCTATCTGTGCGCCAGCGGATATTACCGCATGACACCCATGCCCGAGAAGAGCGGCAGCCTGATATACGACCCCGACTGCATGAGCGCCGACGCCTACCAGCATCCCGTATACCAGGGCATACTCAGCAGCGAGGCCTCGCCCAAGATAGCCAGCCTGTCGGTGGGCCTTCAGCTGGGATTGCGCTACCGAATAAGCGGCGACGCCAAGCTGAACGCCGAGGAATACGAGCGCCACCGACAGGCCCACCAGATGATGGATTCCGACATCAAGAGGGCGCGCC
>JAZUEG010000580.1:0-4604 GCA_045640025.1 Bacteroidales bacterium | reverse complement strand
AAACCCTCATACTGGCTGTTGTCCCTGATATCTTTAAGGATATTATAGTAATGTTTGGTATAGTCGAAAAATGGCTTTCCGGCAATGATTGGCGTATTCAATTGGAACGCATTTACTTCTCTTGTTCCTGATACAAAGGGCATTGCGGAGGAATTGATGAAGTTTGCGTATGAGAACGCGCTCTTGTAAAATTGGGCGTATGGAGTCCGGGCCGTTTTTGTGATGCCCTTAAATTTGTATATGTTTTGCTCGTTGAGTTTATATGCCCAATTTCCATTTACCCATTCCCTGATGCGGTAGAGATAATCTCCAAAGAATTCTGCCAAATCCTTTTGAGGAATCTTCTCCCATTCCTTTACTATTTGTTCGGTTTGATTCTCGTCGATATCAGACATTTCGCGAAGGTGATATGCCTTAAGCAAGTCGTGCGGATACAACGCCTTTCCTCGTGCATTTTGGGAATCAAAGAACTGGAAAGCCTCAGAAATTTCATCGGTGATTACAACAATCAGTTCGCATTGCTTTTCGATGTAATTACGCAATTTCTCCATTTCTTTTTCGTGATCCCTGCCGTTGTCATTGTCTTGAGATTTTTTGGTTCTGCGCCTGAAAGCATTCAAATTGTTTGGAATATTATGACGGCTGAATTGATTGTCGAAAACTTGCTGGTTTAGGAAATCAATTTTTATTTGGTCTCCTTTTACTTCATACAAAGCATAAAGTAACAGCGAAAATGTGATTGTTCGTTGTTGGCCGTCCACAATGTTGAATGTTCCCTTGTCTTTATCATTGTGTAAAATGAGAGTGCCGACGCGATATTTCTCCTTGTTGCTGTTTTTAGCCTCAATAATATCGTCAAGCAATTGAATAGCATTTCTCGCAGTCCATTTGTAAGGACGCTGATATTCAGGTATCGTAAGCCTGATATTATCTATCGACTTACCGTGCTGATTTTGAGAGATTTTGTTTTTTAATAGTAAATCACCTATTGTTGTTATTGATAGAGTTAAATTACCCATTTTGTTTCGTTGTTTTTCGATTCCGTAATTTATAAAATCTTCTTTTCTTATGCAAGAAATCGCTAATTTTTTTTGTTCTTTAATTTGTGGAAATGAAAAATCATTAATATTTTTGCGTTATAAAATGAACACAATATGATTGATATAGAAGATTTAAGAAAACTAAATACTGTTGAGAATATTATAACCACTCAACATTCGGTTAAGCGTCTCTTGCAGAGGGGAATATCAATCTTAGATGTTCAAAAGGTTATTGCCGAAGGTGAGATAATTAGACAATATGAAGATGACAAACCATATTCCAGTTGTCTGATTTTAGGATTAAATGTAATGGGTAGATATTTGCATATTGTGGTTAGTCATAATTTTGAAAATATTTTCCTTATTACAGCGTATTTCCCTGATCCGGCTATTTGGCAACCAAATTTTAAAATTAAAAAGTAATTCATTATGAAATGTCCTCGTTGTGGTAATAATGCCGTAAAAAGTACTACTACTTTTGTATCTGATTTGGGTGATATTCTTGTAGTAATCAGAAATGTCCCGTGCTTTCAGTGCGAGGATTGTGACGAGATTGTCTATTCGGGTGACGTGATTCAACATATCGAAAACATTGTTAATTCGGCAAAGACGTTGAAACAGGAAATTTCGATTGTTGATTATATTAAAAATGTTGCGTAAATAAACCCACGCTCGGCCTTTGCGGACGCAAACTTATGACGCCTTTCTGAGACAGTTTTCTTATGCAAGAAACTACCAATTTTTTTGTCCACGAAACCTCATTTTTACCATTTCGTGGACAAATTTTATATGCAAAAAATGTCCACGAAATCCGTTTTTGCGGTTTCGTGGACATTTTTTTTGTAGGAATTTGCTTGGAAAATTCTTAGATTAATGCTGTGCTGAAGTATCTTTCGGCGCGGTCGGCGAGTACGGTGGCTATGATTTTGTCCTTGCCGTATTTCTCGGCCATTTGCTTGGCGGCCCATACGTTGGCTCCCGATGATGTGCCTACCAGAAGGCCCTGGATTCTTGCGAGGTTTCGGGCCTGCTCTATGGCGTCGTCGTCGCTTACGGTTACAATGTCGGTAATCATCTTGGTATCAAGAATTTCTGGGATGAAACCGTCGCCGATTCCCTGTATCTGGTGGAGGCCTGGCTCGTCACCCAAAAGCGCTGATACGTTCTTTGGCTCCACGGCCACAATCTTGAGGTCGGGGTTCTTCTCCTTGAGGA
Source organism: Bacteroidales bacterium (assembly GCA_045640025.1). GTDB lineage: Bacteria > Bacteroidota > Bacteroidia > Bacteroidales > UBA3824 > UBA3824. Next base: position 2,349 of record JAZUEG010000580.1, on the reverse strand, counting down.
ATTTGGCTGTGCCTTGAAGTGTGCCTCCGCTTCCTATTCCGCTTACGAAGATGTCGACGTGTCCGAGCTGTTCGTAAATCTCCTTGCCTGTGGTGCGGTAGTGCATATCAGGGTTGGCGGGATTGCAGAACTGCTGGGGTACAAAATAGTCGGGACTTGTTTTCGCAATCTCCATTGCCTTATCCACAGCGCCTCCAATGCTGAGGGCAGGGTCGGTGAGCACGAGTTCGGCGCCGAGGGCCTTGATGATCTTCTTACGCTCCTCGCTCATATTCTCGGGCATTACTATAATCACCTTGTAGCCCATACGCACACCGCAGAGGGCCAGACCGATGCCTGTGTTTCCGCTTGTGGGCTCTATGATTGTCATTCCTGGTTTCAGCGCGCCAGATTTCTCGGCCTCCACCAACATATTGTATGCTATGCGGTCCTTGATGCTTCCGCCTGGATTCAGGAATTCGGCCTTGGCGTAGATGCTCAGGCCTGTGCTTTTCTTGAGGTCTATCATTGGCGTGTTGCCAATGAGATCGAGAATGTTGTCTGTAACTATCATTTTGTTTTTTATCTTTTCTATTTGGTGCAAAGATAATTATTATTTGCAGGATTAGAAAAATTATTTATTATTCTCTGCTCTCGGCGTTTGTCCTTTTTTCCCACAACTGCATTTTTGCGGTTTTTTCCTGACAGCCATTCACCTCTTTCTGCGTTCTGGGGTCGTCGGCGTCAATGAGGCAGTGGGCGTATAGTGGGCCGCAGTCGGTGGGGGAAACCGTCTTTAGTTCTGATGCGTAGAATACTGCCTGTTCGCAGAGGGCGAGGCGGTTGGTGCATTCCGATATCAGCTGGAGGGCTTTTATGTAGTTGGCCTTGCGGTCGGCGCGGGTGTAGGTTTGTTTAAGTTTCTGGACTGCGAATTCCAATCTGATGAGGGCTTCGAGGTAGAATTTCTGCTTTGTGAGGTTCTCGGCCTCGGCGATTATCTGATCCATATTCTCGGCCTTGAGGTTGGGATTGGGGTTGTATTTGGCTGAGAGGACAAATGTGGCGTTGTCGGGAATGTTGTATTTCTCGTCGGCGAATTTGTCGTTGTCGTGCGCAAAGTGTGGGAGGGTGATGTCGATGCGGATGATGTCGGCGCCCTCGGTGTCTTTTACGAGATTGGTGTTTATGAGGATTGCGCTATTGTCGGCTATCTGCGATTTGTCGGCGGTATCAGCCTGCTTCTGGTACTTTACTGCAAGGTGCTGATTGTGAGCGATTATGCTATTGAAGTCGGTATCAGAGATTACATTCTTGTCTATAGACAGGAGTCGGCTGAGGATGTAGCCGAGGTTGATTTTTGTGGTGTAGTCGGTGGACTTTTCGTATTCCTTGGCGAGGATTTCGAGGTCGGTCTCGTAGATGTAATCCATTGATTTGGCGAGGCCCATATAGTACATTGCGAGGCTGAGTCGGGATTTCTGCTCGTAGCATTTGGCAATGTACATACAGATGAGGGCGTACTGGAGACGGTCTTTCTCGTCGGCTTGCTCTATTTCGGGGCGGAGCATTCCGAGGGCGCGGCGGAACATTAGGAGCGCGTCGTTGTAGCGGTTGCGGGCAAAGTAGTATTGTCCGTCGTTCATATATTTCTCCAGGCGGTCGAGCTCGTAGCAACCGCGGATAAATTCGAAGTCGTCCTTGGAGAGTTCGCCGTCGCCTTTCTCAAGTTTCTGGTCGATGGATTGCGATAGTTGCGCAAGGGCGTTGATTTTGCCATTAGCTGCCTGAAAATCATATACTATCATAAAACTAACAACCATTGGCTCCGATTTGGAGAATACGGTCTTGCGGTCGTCGATTATGTCGCCTGGCTTGGTGTATGTTACTCGTATATAGAGGGTTTGGTCGATTGTGTCGATGGGCTGAAAATACAGCGATACGGTGTAGGTTTTCTGATTCTCGGGGTTTATGTAATCGACAAAAACGGCCTTTGCCTCGGGATCGTTGGGGGTGATGATCTCGAAGATGTCTTTGTCCAAGTCGCTGGATATCAGTGTTATGTTTCTGAGGCCGAGGTTCTCGAGGGTTTTGCGGACAGTGATGGTGTTCTCCGCCGAAAACCTCCTGAAAACTATTGCCTGGTGCTTGTAAGCGCTCTCAAGGTAGATCATTTTTATAATTACGAATTACGAATTACGAAATCCGAATGCTATTCTAATTACGAATTACGAAATCCGAATTACGAATGGTTCTCATCTGGATAGAATTCGTAATTCGTAATTCGGATTTCGTAATTAATTTTACATATCATCCAATGTTTCCCACAGTAACTTCACGGCTTCCTCTATCTGCTCGTTGGTGATGATG
>JAZUEG010000579.1:0-2997 GCA_045640025.1 Bacteroidales bacterium | reverse complement strand
ACTTCTGGCTCAGGAGCAAGGAGAAAATCCGCGTGCTGGCCCTCATATCCCACAAGATACGCACGCCTCTATCGCTGATAGTGAGCCCCTTGGTGCAGCTGATAGACTCCGATACGGATTCCAGCCGGCAGAAAACGTATCAGCTGATGCTCCGCAACACCCAGAAACTCCAGCAGCTGGCATCGCAGGCCACCGACGAGGAGCCCATAGGTCCGCTCAAGGAGTTGGATCAGCCAGCTGATGTGCAGAATCTTCCCCAGTCGCGCTCATCGCTCCAGCTCGTAATTGTGGAAGACGACACCGACGTGCGCAACTACCTCTGCGAGCAGCTCTCCACTGACTACCACGTGCGCACCGCCACCAACGGCAAGGAGGCGCTTCAGCTGATATTCTCCAAGCCGCCCGACGCCATAATCAGCGATGTCACCATGCCCGAGATGGACGGAATATCGCTCTGCCGCAAGCTCAAGAAAAACATTCAGCTGGCCCACATCCCGGTAGTGCTGCTTACGGCCCGCGCCGACGAGGAGTCCACTCTCCAGGGCCTCGGCATAGGCGCCGACGCATATATCACCAAGCCTTTCAACATAAAGATTCTGCGTCAGAAAATCCACAACCTGATACTCCTGCGCCAGCAGCTGAGAAACACATATCAGGGGCAGCAGCTGCAGGAGGAGCGTCTGGAGCAGATAGAGGCCGAGGACTACGACGACAAATTCATGGAGCGCCTGATGCAGATTATCAACGAGCGCATAGCCGACCCCGACCTCTCCATCGACGAGATCTGCAAGGAGGTGGGCATCAGCCGCACCGGACTCCACCGCAAGCTCAAGGAGAAAACCAACCAGTCGGCCAGCATTTTCATAAGGAATGTGAGGCTCAAGCAGTCCGAAAAACTCCTTCTGGAAACCAATCTCCGCATCACCGAGATAGCACAGAAAGTGGGTTTCAAGCAGTCGTCGTACTATGTAACATCGTTTAAGGAGCTCTACGGAATGCCACCTAACGAATGGAGAGACAGCAAGTTAAACAATATTGAAACGTTCTGAAACAATATCATAACTTAGTGAAACGCCAAAATTTGCTGGTATTAGCTGACAACACTACCTTTGCCTACGTAAAAAAAATCAAAAAGCGCAGAAAACTTATAACGATATATTTTTTAGTAATTGCCTTCGGAATGTTAAGCAGTAATTTTTTATGGAAGGCTAAGGAATCTTTTCATAATTAAACTAAGTGTTACGAGAAAAGTTGTGTTATTTGTCATCTTATTATTAGCAAATGTGAGAATAATAAAGCAAGTCAGCAAGTGCCGAAACCCGAAAGGGACGGCACAGGCTGGTTGCTTTTTTTCGGCAAATAATTGTTGGATTTTCCATAGTGTTAAACTATTTTTGCCATCAGCTAATACAAAAAAAATAAATATAATATACACCCAGATTTTATGAAAAGACAAATTCTACTATCGGCGCTGGCAATCTCCGGCGCTTTGGCAGTATCGGCACAGAACCTCAACTTGCCGATTATCCAGACCAAGTATGTGGCCGATCCTGCCCCATACGTTCACGGCGACACCGTATATCTCTATGTAACCCACGATGAGGACGGTGCCGAGGGCTTCGTAATGCGCGACTGGCTTCTCTACACCTCCACCGACATGGTGAACTGGCAGGATCACGGCGCTGTGGCAAGCCTCAGGGACTTCAAGTGGTACAAGAACAACAACGGCGCCTGGGCCGAGCAGGTTATCGAGCGCGACGGCAAGTGGTATATGTATTGCCCAATCCACGGAAATGGAATCTCTGTACTCGTGGCCGATTCGCCATTCGGACCATTCAAGGACCCTCTCGGACACCCACTCGTCTGGCAGAAGGAGCACTGGTACGACATTGACCCCACTGTATGGATCGACGACGACGGCCAGGCCTATATGTATTGGGGAAATCCAAACCTCTATATGGTGAAGCTCAATAAGGATATGATTTCCTACAGCGGCGATATCATAGAGCACCCAAAGATTCAGGACTATCAGGAAGGCCCATGGTTCTACAAGCACGGCAAGAACTATTATATGGCCTTTGCGTCCACCTGTTGCCCCGAGGGTATCGGCCACCCCATGAGCAAGAAGGCCACAGGTCCCTGGGAATACAAGGGTCACATTATGGACCACACTCCACGCACACGTGGCAATCATCCCGGAATCATCGACTACAAGGGCAAGTCGTATTGCTTCGGCCTCAATTACGATATCTTCAGGATGGAGACCTCGCGTCACGCCGAGCAGCGCAGCGTATCTGTCTGCGAGATGGAATACAATCCCGACGGCACTATCAAGGAGCTTCCATATTTCCAGGACGCAAAATTGGAGCAGATAGGCACATTCAACCCCTTCCGCAAGGTGGAGGCCGAGACAATGGCCTGGGGTTACGGCCTGAAGACCACCCGCGAGAATCCTTCGGGCCCTGGGAATTCTACTTTGTTTGTTACTGATATCGGCGAGGATGAGTACATACTCGTAAAGGGCGTCGACTTTGGACGCGGCGCTGTTGAGTTCACAGCCTCGTGCTCAAGCCAGCTCTACGGCGGAAAGATGGAGCTTCATATAGATGCAGCTAATGGCAAGAAAATCGGCGAGATCGACGTTCCAAACACCAAGTTCAAGTATCAGGAATTCACCACAAAAATCGGCGGCGCCAAGGGCGTTCACGATTTGTATTTCGTATTCAAGAGCCACAGCCAGCAGAAGAAAAACCTCTTCAACTTCGATTGGTGGAGCATGAAGGAGGTAGCAGCTGGCGGAGTTACTCAGAGCAAGGTTGTTGAGGACGGTGGCACCGGCGAATTCAAGGCCGTAATGCAGGAGTTCGACGGATTGGACGCTCACACTGTTTTCATGCCTCAGGACCTCTCTAAGTTCAACAAGCAGAATCCACTTCCAGTACTCGTATGGGGCAACGGCGCCTGCACCAACTCGCCTTGGGAGCATTTCAAGTTCCT
>JAZUEG010000578.1:0-2736 GCA_045640025.1 Bacteroidales bacterium | reverse complement strand
CCGCTTGGCCTCCGACTTGCGGCGACTCCTTGAGGAGGTTGGCGGTACGGAGGTTGATATTAACTGTAGAGATTGTGGACGCGATAGACTCGGCCACACGCTCGATAAACTCAATCTGATATGGCTGGTAAACTATGAACGACGCAAGCTCGAGCACGCCGTAGATTTCGTCGTTGAATTTGAGAGGCACAATTACAAGGCTTCGCGGATTGGCCTTGCCGAGTCCCGATGTTATCTTTACGTAGTCTTCCTTGGTCTCCTTGATGAAGATTGTTTTCTTCTCGAGAGCGCAGGCACCTACAAGGCCCTCGCCCCACTCTATCTTTTTGTCCGGGTATTTCTTACGGTTGTCGGCGTAGGCGGCGGTCATGTTGAACGACTTTACGCCGTCGTTTTCCTGAAGGATAAAGAAGCCGGCCTGCTGTGCCTGAACATATTTTACGAGGTTCATGATTACCTCGTTGGAGAGAGTCTCCAGGTCACCGATATTTTCACGCAGGATGGCACCGAACTTGGCGAGACCCTCGTTGGTCCAGTGGCGCTGCTGCTCCTCGTTCTTTCTTAAATTCTCCTCCTCCTTGGATCTCTTGAGCTCGTCGCGCAGGTTGATGAGAGATTTACCGATTTCGTCGCCCTCCCTCACCTCGTACTGGAAGTCGGTCTGGCCCATACGAATCTTCTCCACAAAGTCGAAAATCATCTTCGACTTGCTCTGCTCGCTGCTGATATCATCGGAGAGGTCGTTGATACGGCTCTGAAGCTCGTTACCCGTATAGTATCCAAATGCGCCGAACAGAAATGGCAGCGCAATATTAATCCATAGAATAGGGCTCTCACGGAAAGTCTCCATTATCATATCGAATGAAATGGGCTGATCCTGGAACGCCATGTCCAAGAATACAATAATAGCCAGCAGTCCCATACCGATCAGGATACCCATCACGGCATAAGAATAAGCGGCGTTGGTTTGCGTTTTCTTTTTCATAATCTAATGAATATTATCGGGTACTTTTGTCTAATACTGCTTGCAAATCGCGTATTTCGAAAACTCTACAAATGTAGAAATAATTTTTCATTATAGCAATTGCAAAACATATTTTTTTTGCCGCACGGACTTAACTTTTTGCCGTACGGATGCGTTCGGCTATCGAAACTAAAGTCCCAACTTGGCTATTACATCGGCTATACCCTCGCTGGAATATGGCTTCTCCAGGATGGTATCGAAGCCTGCGTCCTCAAACTCCGAGGAGAAATCCTCGAGATTGTGGGCTGTGAGTGCCACCACGGGTATAGATTTGTACTTGGGGTCGGCCTTCAGCTTGCGTGTGGCCTCTATGCCGTTCATCACCGGCATCTCTATATCCATGAAGATGATGTCGAACATTTCGTTGGCCAGGTTGTCGAAAACTTCCTTACCATTGGATGCAGTACGTATATTGCAGTCCATCTCCTCGAGCATCGATGCGAGGAGAAACTGGTTGGCGAAAATATCGTCTACTACCAAAACTTTCAATTTAGCCATATCAAATTTGCTTTATATAAATAAGTATGCAATTTAAATACCAAAATCAACAGAAAGGCTTCAGGGCAAACTGCGCGAGCTTCTGCAATGGCAGAATCTTATCGGCCGCGCCGAGTTTTACAGCCTCCTTGGGCATTCCGTATACTACGCATGTGGCCTCGTCCTGGGCGGCGGTCTTGGCTCCGGCCTCCTTCATCTCGAGCAGGCCGCGTGCTCCATCGTCGCCCATGCCGGTCATTATGATGCCCACGGCATTATTGCCGGCGTATCTCGCTGTGGATCTGAATAGTACGTCTACTGACGGGCGGTGCCTGTTTACGAGCGGGCCTTCCTTTACCTCCACGAAATACTGCTTGCCGGATCTCTTGAGGAGCATGTGCTTGTTGCCCGGGGCTATGAGCGCCTGGCCCTGGAGCACCTGGTCGCCGTTCTGGGCCTCCTTTACGTGGATGGAGCAGAGGTCGTTGAGACGGTCGGCAAATGATTTGGTGAAATTTTCAGGCATGTGCTGTACTATCACTATGCCCGGGCAGTCGGCCGGCATATCCATCAAAAACTCCCTGAGTGCCTCTGTGCCGCCGGTAGATGCTCCCACGGCCACCACTACCTCGGTATGAGGTGCCACTCCCTGCATTACGGGCTTGGCGAGTACCGCGTCGGCCGACAGCTTGGGCTCCACTCTCATCATGGATGGCAGACGTGGTATCAGCTTGGCCTGCGCGGCGGCTTTTACGGCCTCGCAGAGCCTCTGGCGCGATTCCTCGATAAACTGCTTGGTATCCATCCTCGGCTTGGCTATCACATCCACCGCGCCGTATTCCAGTGCCTTGAGGGCTGTGCGACTGCCCTCGTCGGTAAGGGTTGATATTATCAGCACCGGTATGGGGTGCTGTGTCATTATCTTCTTGAGGAATGTGATGCCGTCCATGCGGGGCATCTCCACGTCGAGGGTTATTACATCCGGAACTTCAGACTGTATTCTCTTGGCCGCGATATAGGGATCGCAGGCTGTGGCCATGATCTCGATATCAGGGTCGGACTGCAGAATCTGGGTCATGGTTTGTCTCACCACGGCCGAGTCATCTACTATTAGAACACGTATTTTCTTGTTTTCCAACGACATAAGTCTTTATTTAGTTATTTACAGAGTATTTTTTGATAGTTTGCCATTAGCTGATACAAAACACCATGCCTACTTGCCTATCTGGCTCTTG
>JAZUEG010000577.1:0-12777 GCA_045640025.1 Bacteroidales bacterium | reverse complement strand
ATGCGAAATAGAGCTTGTTGCCGTCAGGAGAGAGAGCAGCGCCCTTCTCCATGTATGGAGTATTGATGTTCTCATTGAGCTTCTCAGGAGTACCCCAAGCGTTGCCCTGCTTCTTGGCTACGTAGATAGAACCATTCTCCTCGCCGCCACGGTAGATGTAGAGCTCGCTGCCATCAGGAGATACTGCGATTACAGCATCATGCTCGTTGGTGTTGATTACCTCATCATAAACTGTAGGAGCACCAAAAGTCTTGGTAGAATCTACGAGAGAAGAAGCGAATACGTTCTCATCGTACTCATCATCCTTGGAATCTTTGCTGTGACCTGGCACATCTCTACGAGAAGTGAAGATCAACTGCTTCTTGTCGTTTGACAAAACTGCTGAGTGGTCAGCCATATCAGCGTTTACAAATGCGCCGAGGTTGAGAACCATGTCATCCTTAGGATTAGCCATGATATCCTTGGCAACCTTGCACGACTGAATCTCCTTGTCAACTCTTGCCTGTACAGTCTTGCTCTTGGTCTGGATAGCCTCGAGAGTCTTGATAGCCTCATCAGCCTTGCCGGTCTCCTTGAGAGCATGAGCAAGTCTTATAGCCTCGTACTGAGTGGCTTCCTTAGCCTTCTGCTTGTCGGTGTAGAGCGACTGGGCCTCCTTGAGTTCAGCGATAGCTTTTTCCTTATCGCCAAGCTGGAGATAGGCGTTGCCAAGCAAAGAACGGTATTCTGCGTTCTTTGGGTCTTGGTTAACCAACTTCTGATAGCTGTCTTTTGCAGCCTTCCAATTTTCATCGGCCGCAGCCTGAGCAGCTTCCTTAACGATAGTCTTGGCATCCTGGGCAGAAGCTGTTTCTGTTCCAAGAGCACCCGACATCGCTAATACGACACACGCTAACGATACAAATCGGTTTTTCATGTTAAATATAATTAGGACTTTTCTTAAATAAATTAATTAATTCAATAGCGCAAATATAGACATTATTTTCGACATACACTAAAATATATCGAAAATAATTCAAAAAAAATTAGCTACGCAAATCACCCTGATCAGCAAACTACTGATTTTCAGAGTAATATACGTTAGGCAATTTTCTAAGATTGTATTGCGAAGCCATAATTTCGCCGTATGCACCTGCGGTTCGGAAGGCAAGGAGGTCGCCTCTGCTTGTCTTGGGAAGGGTGATGCCCTTGTCGAAAACATCTGTTGACTCGCAAATAGGGCCTACTACATCGTACTTGTCGGTCTCGGAGCTGCCTGATGTAAGGTTCTCGATCTTGTGGTACGATCCGTAGAGCGCCGGACGGATGAGGTCGGTGAAACCGGCATCCACTATGGCGAATGTGGTCTGCGTGGCTGGCTTTATGTACAGCACCTTGGAAACCATGGTTCCGCACTGTCCTACCACCGCGCGTCCAAACTCGAAATGAACGCTCTGTCCGGGTTTTACAGCGAGATTGCTGTGGATAGACTCTATGAAAGTTTCGAAATCCGGTATAGGATTCTGGTCGGGGTTGTAATAATCGACACCGATACCGCCGCCGAGATTTATCTCAGGAAGCTCCACTCCCATCTTGGCGAGCTTCTCCTGCATCTCGTTGCTCCTGAGGCAGAGCAGTCTGTATGGCTCTGGATCCAGTATCTGCGATCCTATGTGGAAGTGCAGGCCCACGAGCTTCAGGTTTTTGAGCTGAAGGGCAAATTTAACGGTCTCCTCCATCTTGTTGAAGTCGATACCGAACTTGCTGTCGGCCAGTCCTGTGTTGATACACTTATTAGTATGGGCGTCGATACCGGGATTCAGGCGGAGGGCCACTCTTGCCACCTTGCCCATCTTGCCGGCCAACTCGTTGATGATCTCGAGCTCCTGGAGCGACTCGCAGTTGAAACAGAAGATATCAAGTTTTAGCGAGCTGATGATCTCGGCATCGCTCTTGCCAACTCCGGCATACACTACCTTGGAAGCGGGAAAACCGCATTCTACTGCCCTCTCTACCTCGTAGCCGCTTACACAGTCGGCGCCGAATCCGTATGAGCTAATTACCTGGAGGATACGTGGGTTTGCATTGGCTTTTACCGCATAGTGCACATTGTATCCGTACTTGTCAACTGCCTTTTTTAATGCATCGAGGGTCTGGCGGAGCAGGCCAAGGTCATAATAATAAAAAGGTGTTGCAAAACTTTCAAATTTCTTGATGTCTTCGTTTGCGAACATAATAATGTAAATAGTAATTAAATTAACAAATTCGAAAATGATAATAGGCCTTAATTGATGCAGAAAACCAAAAAATCCTGCTATACTGCGGGATATGTTGTAAATCCACATTGCAAAATTATTCTATTTTTTTCAAATAATAGCCATTAACGGCGATTTTTTATTTAAAAAAAATTTCTGTTTTAACTCACTGATTATCTTTTTATTATTTCAGCTGATAACATTTTTGATGAAAAATCTTTTGTTTACTAAGCAAAAAAAATTAAATTTGGAATTTAAAAAATGTGCGCGAAATGACTATAAAACGCCATTAGCTGCCAAAACGGCAAATAATTTGATAATATAGCCATGCAGACGCACACTAACAACATAAAGCGAAATGAGAACTCCCGAAAAAATATCTGTAAAACTGAAATTCAGAATAATGCTCGCCTCATTCACCGTATACGCGGTGATTACGGGGCTGTCGTTCATATACCTGATACGGAACTTCAACAAGGCCGAGCAGAGCTACCACAAGGAGTATACCCTGAAAAACGACATCTCTGAACTCAGAAACAACCAGTACGAGCTCTTCAGCCTATACAGCGGCAAGAAGGACAAGGAAAAGGAGGACGCCCTAAGCGACAATATAAACTCTATCTGCAGCAGCATAAGCGAGGGTATCAAGTACCTGAACGAGAACCCTATAGGCGACAGCAGAAAGATAAGGCAGAGCACCGTAATCCTGAAGGAGGAATTTGCGCTGTATCTCCAGAAAAAGGAGGAGATTACCCGTACCGAAAACGAGATAAACACTATGATACAGGACGGCGGACGGCTGGCCACCAACCGCAACACGGTGAGAATGACCATATTGCAATGCGCATTAGCTGGCAGTATGAAAAACTTTGAGGAGGCCACCAAGGCCGAGCGGAATTTCCAGGAGAGCCCCAACATAGACGACTACAAGAAATTCAACAAGAGCGTGGACGCGATAATAGCCCAGGCCAAAAACTACCTGACATCCAACATACTGATAAAATACCAGAACTCTAAGCTCATAGACCAGCTGTCGGAATACAAGACCACATTCAACCTCCTGTTCTCAAAGCAGCTGCAGATGGGCCTCGAGAACTACGACGGATACAAGGGCGAGGCCACATCGCAGGTGAAGACCATGCTCACCGACCTCGAGGAGATGATGGTGGAATCGCAGCTGATACGTGACGACATAACCGGATCGGCCGTGATGAAAGTGCTTATAATACAGGGAATTATGCTCCTGATAGGAATCCCCTTCTTCCTGATACTGTTCTGGAGCGTTAAGAAGCCCATCCAGATGATGAGCGACTATCTGAGGGAGCTGATGCAGGGAAAGCTCGTATCGGCCAACGTATCAGCTGACAGCGACAGCGAGATGGACAGCATGAGGGCACAGCTATCCAAGTTTGTGGAAAACCTGAAGGAGAAACAGGTATTCACCGAGGACATCGGCAACGGAAAGCAGGACAACGGTTTCCAGCTGCTGAGCGACAACGACCAGCTCGGCAACGCCCTCATTATAATGAAGAAGAAACTCGACGAGCAGCAGGAGCGTCAGCTGCAGCGCCGCCGCGAGGACGAGATCCAGGACAAGATAAACATAGGCCTGGCCGAATTCGGAAACATACTCCGCAAAAACAACAGCAACATAGAGGACCTCTGCAACGAGACTGTAAGAAACATAATCCACTACATGGGAGCCAACTACGGCGCAATATACATATACAACGACGAAGACCCCGACGACGTGCACCTGGAGATGAAATCGACCTACGCCGCCGACAAGAAAAAATACATGGTTAAGAAAGTGGCTCTCTATGAGGGAATTGTGGGCACATGCGCCGTAGAGAAAACGATGCAGATAATAGACGACATCCCCAAAAACTACATAAAGATAGGATCGGGATTCGGCAACACCGACCCGGGTACGCTGATAGTAATGCCGCTGATGCTGAACGACGACATCTTCGGTGTACTCGAAATCTGCAAGACCGACAAGTTTGAGGAATACAGAATCAAGTTCCTGGAGAGGATAGCCGAGGAAATAGCCAGCACGATATCGTACGTGAAGGAAAACACCAAAAACCTCTTCAAGCTCCAGGAAAAGGGCAAGCGACTCGACGACTACACCAAGCGCCTCCACAAGGCCAAAAAGGACATTGCCGAGCAGGAAAACGAGATAAAGAAATACAAGGGCGAGATAGAGAAACTCAACAAGGACATAGCAAGACTGAACGAGGAGCTCGCCGGCAACCGGAAGATTTAACCCGTTATTAAGAATACTTAATAATACCAAACTACGAATATGAACGTCAACAAGATAAATAAGTTCAACACCGTAAGATGGAAGGCAGTATTAGCGGCCTCGATAGGCGCAATAATACTGGCTACAGCCATTGTAATCATCCAGGACCACTTTCTGCTGTCCAGGATCAACGACTACAGCAAGCTGAGCTGCAACATCAGAAACGACGAATACATGACCGAGTTTCAGGACAGGCTGTTCCAGTCGATGGTAAAGATAGAGACCGAAGCCGAAACCATCTCCGAGCAGACCTCACAGAACAGGCCCAACACCAAGGAGATTACACAAGGCATGATGCAGAGGTTCCTATCAGGCGACAAGAGCATCAAGTCGATATTCGTAATATCCGAGCCATACATATTCGACAACTCCGACAGTCTGCTCGTAAATACCAACCCGGGATTCCCGATAGGCTGGTACGAGAAATACGTGCGCCACGAGAACCTCGGATCCAACGAGAGATCAAACGACCTGCAGACATCGTCGTCGGAGGTATACGACAAGTACCGCGAGATCAAGCACGACCTCACATCCAAGGTGATAAGCCTAAAGCAGAACGGCGACGTATCCAATGTGATAGTTTTCATGGTGCCATTCTTCACCAAAAACAAGTTCAGCGGAATCATTGGAATAGATATCGACCAGATGTATTACCGTTCGATATTAGATGAGCTGATACCGGCCAACAACACCATCTACATAGCCGACAGCACCGGCAACATCCTCTATTCCAGAAACAAGGACTATCAGAACCGCAACATAAACGAGATACTCCGATTCACCGAGGAGAAATACAACATCCTGTCGCGCACATCGCAGAATCTCCCCGTAAACTTGGAATGCGTGCTCGTGCAAAACAACAACGAGCACGCCTACATACATACCAAGAGAATAGCGCTGCCATCCAGCCGCGACAATTTCGCTATGATAAGCATCACCCCATACAGCCAGATAAGCAAGGAGAAGGAAAACGCCCTGCTGATGGCAATACTCGCAATAATGGGCGTATTAGCTGTGTTCATCACCTTTATTATAATAGTGTCGAAACACCTCACCAAGCCTATCCGCGAGATCAGGGACAAGATCACCACACTATGCAACGGCGACTTCACAATCGACGAGACCCTCGACACCGACGAAATGAAAATGCCCGAGGAATGGCTCGAAATGGTGAATTCCATCAAGCGGATGGCCCAGACCCTCAAGGAGACCGCCAACTTCGCCAACGACATCAGGGAAAACAAATTTGACCAGACATACAGCGACAGCGTAAACAACAACGCCATAGGACAGGCACTCGCATCGCTGAGAGGAAACCTCCAGGAGACCGCCGAGATGGAGAAAATCCGTTTCGACGAGGAAAAACAGAACCAGTGGGCCACCGAGGGTCACTCCAAGTTCTCCGATATCCTGCGTAACAACATCTCGGATATCCGCAAGCTGAGCAATGCCGTAATGGACAGCCTGGTGCCATATATCAATGTAAACCAGGGCGGTATCTTTATCCGCACCACCATGCCCGACGACGACAGCACCGAATGTTTTGAGCTCTACGCCGTATTCGCCTACGGTCACCAGCGGTTCCACAAGCGCACACTCCGCCTCGACGAGGGCATGATAGGCGCCTGCGCAATGGAGCAGCAGACCATAATACTCAACAACATCCCCGAAGACTACACCGAAATCAGCTCGGGCCTCGGCACAGCCAAGCCCAAGTGTCTGATGTTTGTGCCGCTAAAATACAACGACCACCTCTACGGAGTAATGGAGTTTGCATCGTTCAAGACCTTCGAGCCATACCAGATACAGTTTGTGGAGCGTATCTCCGACAACATAGCATCCACCATAGCCAATGCCAAGATCAGCGAGCAGACCACACTCCTGCTCAAGAAGGCGCGTCAGCAGGCCCAGCAGATGGAGGAAAGGGAAGACCAGCTGAAGGGCGAGATAGAAACCCTCAACAATCTCGTGGCCACCACACAGGACGAGCTGAACGAGATAGAGCAGGTAAACAACGCGATGAACAAGACCCTGCTCGTGGCAATATTCAGCACCAAGGGCGACACAATAGACGCCAACAGAAAGTTTGCCCTGAGATACACCCTCGATATCAACGACATACGAAGGAAAAACGTATACGAGATCCTTCAGCTGAACCTCTCGAAATACGATGAGTTCAAGAAAATGTGGGACTCAGTAAAACTGGGCTCCACCGAGACATACAACATCGAATTCAAGATCAACAACACCGTACGCAAGATACGAAACGTATTTGTGCCGGTAGCTAATAGCGAAAACCAGATAGACCGCATCCTCTGCCTGGCCACCGACATCACCAGTCAGCAGACCATGGAAGACGACCTCGCCAAGCTCAAGAAACAGGGCAAGGAGCATCAGGCTGAAACCGACGCTCTGCGCAAGGCCCTCAACAACAAGGAGGCCGAGATAGCCGTAATAAACAACGAGCTGGTGGCCACCAAGCAGGACAACGCCGAGAGCCACGCCAAGATAGAGAAGGCCAACAACTCTGCCCAGTTCTACAAGAAGGAGCTGGAAAAGCGTATAGGAAAATCAAGAAAGATCGAGAACACACTCAAGGAGAAGGTGAAAGCCAAGGACGAGGAAATAGCCAAACTCCGCGAGCTGCTCGACCTCAACTTCGACGACGTGGAAGACGAGGACCCGGGCAACGAAAACTAATTTTTCATTACACTGCACAACGTGATACACATGTCAAATTTATTATCAATCATATTACTCCAACTGGCAGCACTGATTGGCATTGCGGGCTCTCCAGACTCTACAGGCGATCTGGAAGGCGTCCTCAAGATAGCCAAGTACGCCACATGGCCCGCCGAGGCCCAGCAGATGAGGATAATGATGGCAGCGCAGAACAGCGAATCGTTCAGCCAGGCCCAGCAGTTCCTCAAGAAACAGAACCTCGACGACAGGCCAATAGCGCTTGTGCCCTACTCCCAGGACTGCGACCTATCGGAGATAATGATAATATACATCGAAAAACAATCCGGCATAGACGTGGAACAGCTCACCGACAGGCTCACCGGTCTCAAGATACTCACCATAACCAACGACATAAGCAACCTCGACAAAGGATGCATGTTCTACATAGAGCCCAAGGACGACATGCTCGACTACAAATTCAACAAACAGGCCGTCATCAACTCCGGGCTGATGATCAAGGGATCGGTACTGGCTCCATACCATTGTTACATCCAGGAATAACACAATAACAATTAAAATATTATGAAATTATTCTCAAACCTTTCGATTAGAAACAAGATTACAGTATGCCTCATCATTATCATGCTGCTTACAACGGCACTGATAACGGGCACACTCATAAAACTGCATTCCAGCTACATCGACGACTACATGAAGCACTCATACAAGCTGATAGCACAGCTTGAGAGCGAGCTGTGCCTAAGCACCATCGAATACAACAACTGGAACGAGATAACCGAAAACCTCCAGAAGCTCGAGGCCATCGACGACGTGGAAAACGCTCAGGTATACAATAAGAACGGCGAGCTGAAGGCATCATACAATAAGAAAGGCGCCGAGATACTCCCAAGCCAGAATCCCGCAATGGAATCGAGAGCTGTGATAGACGGAGGCTACATCACGGTAACGGAGCTCGTGGTATACAAGAGCGAGATCAAGGGTCTGATACTCATGAAGGTATCCACCAGAAGCCAGTCGCTGATGGAATACAAATTCCTGGGCACAATACTCGTAATGCTCATCATCATATTAGCTGTAATATTCCTGGTAGTGATGAAACTGCAGAAGGCCACAGGAAAGCCGCTCACCGACCTCACCGAAAACATCAAGGAGATTACCCGGAAACAGGACTTCAGCTCCAAGCCTCAAATCCCCGACGGCAACGACGAGATTACAGAGCTGTATCAGCAGTTCGGCATAATGATAGATGCCATAGCCAGCAGAGAGAAGGAGCGTGACGCCGCTCAGCAGGGACAGCAGTCGATGAGCGAGATTTTCACAAAGGTAAACATAACCTCATTCGACGCCATAATAGTAACCGACAAGGAGCTGAAAATCAAGTTCTTCAACGCAGCTGCCGAAAAATTCTTCGGCTACACCAAGGCCGAAGCCGAAAACTGTCCTGTACAGAATATCGTAATTCCACCGGCCGAGCGCGAGACCTTTGAGCAGGAGATCGAGAATTTCAGGACATCAGGCAAGTGCAAATACTTCGACCACCCATTCGAGGGCAAGGCCATCAGCAAGCTTGGACAGGAGTTTGACGCCGAAATATCAGTAAGCCCATACAACAACGGCGACACACGCGGCGCAGTAATCACCGTAAAGGACATCACCAAGCGAAAGATGTATGAGAACGAGCTTGTGGAGGCACGCAAGAAGGCCGAGGAGAGCGACAAGCTGAAATCGGCGTTCCTGAGCAACATGAGCCATGAGATCCGCACTCCAATGAACTCAATCATAGGATTCAGCGAACTGCTCACCAAGCCGGGCAGCTTCGACAAGAACAAGGAGAAATACCTCCAGTTCATCATCAACAGCGGAAAGAGCCTCCTGAACCTCATCAACGACATCATCGACATATCCAAGATAGAGGCCGGACAGCTGAAGGTGAAGCCAAGGAAAATACAGCTGAACCCGATAATGAACGAGACCTACCTCTCCCACTATCAGATCAACGACATGAAAAACAAGCCGTTTGAGCTGAGGATGAAAAAAGCCGTGGAGAGCGACGAGTTCAATATCGAGACCGACCCATTCAGATTCAAGCAGATACTCAACAACCTTATCGGCAATGCGATGAAGTTTACCGAAAAGGGCTACATCGAATTTGGCTACAAGTTCCGCGGACAGGAAGAGCTCCTGTTCTACGTGAAGGACACCGGCGTGGGAATGCCCAAGGACAAGCTCGACGTAATCTTCAAGCGTTTTGGCCAGATAGACCAGAAAGACGACAAAAACCAAAGCGGAACAGGCCTCGGACTTACAATCTCCAAGCGCCTTACCGAGCTCCTGGGCGGACAGATGTGGGTGGAATCCACCGAGGGCGAAGGCTCCACATTCTACTTTACACTGCCGTACGACCCCGACCTCAACACAGCCGACGAATACGGCGCATCGCTTAACGGCGACTCCGACAACTCACTGGAAGGCAAGACAATACTCGTGGCCGAAGACGAGGACATGAACGTGGCATACCTCCAGGAAGTATTCGCCGATACCAAGGCCAATGTGCTGTGGGCCCGCAACGGCCAGGAGGCTGTAGACATGGCCAAGCAGAACACCAGCATCGACCTCATACTCATGGACATCAAGATGCCGGTGATGAACGGATACGACGCCACCAAGGCCATCCGCGAGTTCAACAAGGACGTGGTGATAATAGCACAGACCGCCTACGCGCTCACCGGCGAAAAGGAGAAAACCATAGCCGCCGGATGCAACTATTACATCACCAAGCCTATAGAGATTACAATGCTGCTGAACACCATCAGCGGATTCCTCAACAAGAAATAAACGATGGAGAAAGACATCTGGAAACCCGGCGCCATGCTCAACCCCGTGCCGGCGGTAATGGTGAGCTGCGGAGATATCAACGGCAAGACCAACATCATCACGATAGCATGGACCGGCACAGTATGCACCATACCGCCCATGCTGTCGATATCGGTGCGCAAGCACAGGTACTCTTACGGAATAATAAAGGAGAGCGGAAAATTCGTGGTAAACCTCGTGCCGCAGAGCCTCGTAAGGCAGGCCGACTGGTGCGGAGTAAGGTCCGGCAGGGATTTCGACAAGTTCCAGGAAATGAAGCTGACGGCCACAAAAGCCCAGACCTCCAACTGCCCCGTGATAGAGGAATGCCCGGTAAACATAGAGTGCACCGTAGACCGCATAATAGAGCTCGGCAGCCACGACATGTTTCTGGCCAGGATAGATTCAGTAAGCGTAGACAGGAGCCTCATCGACAGCCAGACCGGCGCGCTCGATCTCGGCAAGGCACACCTGGCCGCATACTGCCACGGAGAATACATGGCATTAGGCAGCCAGATAGGCAAATTCGGATTCTCCGTCAAGAAAAAAAAGAAGAAAGGCAATTAATTCAAAAAAAAGCAAACGAAGGTCCCCTTCGGGGACAAAGTATCAGTAACCCCCAGTACAAAATATGGACGAAGTCCGTATTTATACTGGGGGATAAAAACCAACCAACTATGGGATTCTTTTCAAGGATATTCAACAACGACGGCAACGGACGCCCCATCCCCGAAGTCATCAAATTTGGCCGTTTTGCCGAATCTATGGAGACCGAGGAGCAGGGAGAGCTGTACGAAACCGCCCAGGAACTATATGAAAACGGCCAGCACAAGGAAGCTTACGCAACATTCTTCGAATACATGAAGCTATTTGGAGGCCCGGCCGTAAAATGCAAGCTCGACGAATACAACGACGAGCTCAATTTCACCATAATACAAGGCACCAAAACCGTAACCGGCACCATCACCGACAACGAAGTGCACGCCAGCGCCGTAATAGCCAAATGCACCAACATGAGCGTGGCCCTAATGCGCTATCTGCTGGGCGAATGCTCCGCACTGGTGTACTCCAAATTCGGAATCGAGAACAATCTGATAGTAATCTGCCAGAAATGCCCCATCCGCGATATGTCGCCGGCCGCATTCAAGGATATGCTCTCGGAGATATCTCAGGCAGCTAATAGCGCGGCAGAGTTCATAGCCCGCGAATTTCCCGGCGAGGTAGAGCCATACAACACCAACCTCGTAGAACTGCCATCCCACGAGGTATCGCTCAAGGTGAGATACATGCGCGAATGGATAAAGGAGACATTCGATCTCGTGGAATCCACCACCAACGAGGGAGTGCGCTCCATAATAATACTCCGCCTGGTATTCAAGGTACTGTATCTGATATCGCCCGAAGGCGCCCTGCTCGATAAGTTCAATTCGATACTCGACATCTACGGCGAATACAATCCCGACGACGACAACAGCACCGAAATCAACTACCGCATGCTGTCGGAGCTGGAAGACGTGCTCAGGATGAACGACCGCGCCATCCGCGAATCCATCTACCTGACCTACGCCGTATTCCCCGTGCTATGCTACCGTCCGTTCATGGAGCTTATAGAGGCCGTGGCAGGTCAGCTGAAAATGATAATCAAGTTCATGGACATGCGCCGCGAGGATCTCGTGGTGGTGGCCTGCGAATACATAATGGGATCGCAGCTCTGCCGTTTTGGAGTGCATCCGCTGGCATACGAACTTTTCAACGTAATGTGGAGAACATTCAACACCGAATACTTCTACGGACTGGGATTCCGCGAGATATGGTACAACGACAGCACCAATCAGCTGGCCGAAGACAAAATCAAGCGCGAGATAGAAGCCATAGCGGCCAACTTTGCGCGCACATACGGCCCCACCATAGATCCCGAAGCCATCGACT
This sequence comes from Bacteroidales bacterium, assembly GCA_045640025.1. Lineage (GTDB taxonomy): Bacteria > Bacteroidota > Bacteroidia > Bacteroidales > UBA3824 > UBA3824. The sequence goes on along the minus strand of JAZUEG010000577.1, from coordinate 750 downwards.
ACCAGTGCCTCGAATCGTTTGGATACACATTCCTCCACCAGTTCTGCACCATCAACCAAATCACCGACTAACCTGCCATGCCAAACAACACATCAATACTGGCCGAAAACGCCATCGTAAGAATCATAACTCCCTGGGGACTCGGCACGGGTTTCCAGCTGGGCGACTACGAGCTAATAGTAACCAACCGCCACGTAGTGCAGGGATGCAGGCAGGTGGTGCTCGCATCGGAGTCGTTCCGCAAACGAATAGCCAACGTGCTCTACGTAGACCCTCTCTACGACCTCGCATTCATAGAGCTGCCATACGAGCTGGCCATAGGATCGCTGGAGCTCGCCTTCGACGGCTACGAGATCAAGGACGGCGACCCGATACTCGCAGTGGGACATCCGCTCGGCCTCAAATACACCAACACCAAGGGAATAGTATCGAGAGCCATCCGCCGTGTAAACGGACTCGACTACATACAGACCGACGCCGCCATAAATCCCGGCAACTCGGGAGGCCCGCTCATATCCAGCGACGGCTTTGTGATAGGAGTAAATACTTTTATATTAGCTAATGGCCAAAACCTCGGTTTCGCGCTCCATTACCAGTATCTGCGCCAGTCGCTCGAGGACTTCAGAAAAGCCGGATCGGTATACGCCGTAAGATGCGCATCGTGCACCAACCTCGTAACCGAATCCACTCTCCAGAACGGATACTGCCCGTACTGCGGTGACTGGGCAGTGAGATGGAGGATCTGATGGA
>JAZUEG010000576.1:0-7244 GCA_045640025.1 Bacteroidales bacterium | reverse complement strand
CATCTGCCAGGGTCAGTCGTACCAGAGCACCATACATCAGAAAAACAAGCACGGCGAGTCTATCTGGCTGCTGGCACAGTACACGCCTATCTTCGATCAGAAGAGCGTGGTAGTGCGTGTGCTATACATGGCCAACGATATCACCGAGCAGAAGATTACCGAGGAGCGCAACAAGCGACTGCTCTCCGAATCTATGGAGCGTGCCGAGATGCTCATGTCTACACAGGAAAACATGGCCAAGAACAGGGTGGAGATGACATCAGTGCTCACCGCCATCGACGAGACCATGATGAAGGCCGAGTATTCGGTAGAGGGCAACTTGCTATCGGCCAATGCCAAGCATATCAAGACCATGGGTTACGATTACGAGCAGACCAAGGGCAAGAACATTCTTACCTTTATCCCCGACGAAGAAATTGTGGAATTCAAGGCACTGTGGCAAAATGTTTGCGAGGGTAATCTTCACCAGATTACTGTTAAGCGTAAGTCTAAGCTCACAGGAAACGATATCTGGCTTATCAACCAGTACACTCCTGTTAAGGATACTCAGGGCAAGGTGTTCAAGGTGCTCTATACCGCTATCGATATCACTGTACACAAGGAGATAGAGGAGCAGGCCACCATTCAGGTGGAATCGCTCAGAAAGAAGAACGAGGAACTCCAGGCCAAGCTCTCGGATATCAAGGGAAGCGAGTCGGAGCTCAAGTCGAAGCTCGTGGAGATGGAGAAGATGAGCTCTCTGGCCGAGAATACAGAGGAGACTTCGCTCGACGGCAAGTACCGCGGCTGGCTCAGCAGTTTTGACGCCAAGTAGAATAACACGACATTAGCTGCCCAAAAAAACTAGTAAAGAACTTATTTATAACAAAAACAATATGGCACTACAGGAAACAGACATATCAGCAACGGAGGCAACAACCGCAAGGAGCAAGCATTTGGTGCTTATATACACCATTATAGGCTTTGCTATAGGTTTGCTGTTTCCTATTGTTGCTATCTTGACGGCATTCACTCACAATCAGACCCATTTTGATATAGCCAAGCTGGATACTATTCATATTCTATCTCCGGATTTGTATATCATCGATTTGGCTCCTCTGGTTATTGCTCTCATTTTCAATTATTTTGCCCGCAAAAACCGTCAGCAGAACGAGGAACTTGAGAACATGCTTGCCGAGAAGAATGAGATTTTCCGCAAAAACTCACTTATAGCCAAGCGAATTGGTGAGGGTGACCTCTATTTCGACAATACCGACATCGATCAGGACGACCTTTTGGGTAAGTCGCTGCTGATAATGAAAAACAACCTTGTGGCCACATCACAGCGTGAGAACGAGCAGAACTGGATTGCCAAAGGTAAGGAAATTGTCAATGATATTCTCCGTCAGCGCAACAGTATCAACGAGTTGGCTTACGAGACTATCATCAGCCTTATTGAATATATCGACGCCGTGCAGGGCGCATTCTATATCTACGACGACGACAAGAAGGTACTCGTAAATATAGCCACATACGCCTACAACCGCCGCAAGTATATTACCCAGGAATTCCAGATTGGTATAGGTCTTGTGGGCCAGGCCGCCTTTGAGCGCGATATTATCTACCGCAAGGAGATTCCTGCCGACTATGTGACCATCAGCTCCGGTATTCTCGGTGATCAGAAACCTCAGACCCTGCTGCTGTCTCCGCTCATCAGCGACGAGAAACTCCAGGGCGTTATCGAGTTCGCCTCGTTGAGGGCCGATCTGCCCAACAAGACCTTGATGCTCATCAAGGAGGTGAGCGAGATTATCGCTCAGACCATCTTCAACCTCAAGGTTAATACTCAGACAGAGAAACTCCTCCGCGACGCCCAGAACATGACCAAGCAGTTGCAGAAAAATGAGGAGGAACTCCGTAAGAATGCGGCCGACATGGAGCGTGCACAGCTCGAGCTTCAGGACTCCAACCGCAAGTTGGAGGCTCAGATCCGCGAGGTGGAGCGTGGACAGAAACGTCAGTACGCACTGCTCGAGAATGCGAGCGAGGTTATCTCCATCTACGACGAGAGCGCCATCGTTACATACGAGAGCCCTTCCAGCAAGAACATTCTTGGTTACGACCCAGATTATATTATCGGCAAGAGCGCTGTCGAGAAGTTCGACGACGCATCGCGCGCCAAGTTCCATGAGGTATTCAAGCAGCTGATAGCGCACCCGGAGACTCCCGTTACTTTCGAGTACCAGTTCCATAAGTCGCAGGACGAGCAGTTGTGGCTTGAGGCTACAGGACGAAACCTCCTGAGCAACGCCGCTATCCAGGGCATTATTTTCAACACCCGGGATATCACAGTGCGCAAGATTGCTGAAAAGGCCCAGCGAATGTCAGGTCAGATGCAGGCCCTCTCCGAGAACTCGCTCGATGCCATCCTCCGACTCAACCCAGAGGGACGTTTCTTCTACGTTAACCCTGTGGCCGAGGAGTACACCGGCAAGAAGAAGGCAGATATGCTTCAGAAGTCCATCGACGAGGTGGAGCTTGTGGAATCTATTTCTACATGTTTCAAGGAGGCTCTCAGCCAGGTGGTTCAGAATCAGCGAATATTCGATCTCGAAACCACATTCCCTACTGCCGACGGCACCGACGAGAGGATCATTGCCCTCAACGCCATTCCGGAGTACAACACAGAGAAGGAACTTGAGACAATACTTATTGTAGCTCACGATATCACAGAGCGCAAGCGTATCGAGATGGAGATCGAGGAGAAGAACAAGAGCATCACCGAGTCCATCAACTACGCCCAGAGAATTCAGTCAGCCATTATTCCAAGTCTGGATGCTATCGAGGCAAGGCTGCCTAAGTTCTTCATGTTCTATCGTCCAAGGGATGTGGTATCTGGCGACTTCCCATGGTTCTTTGAGAAAGACGACAATATCTACATAGCCGCCGTAGACTGTACGGGTCACGGTGTGCCGGGAGCCCTGCTCTCGTTCATCGGATACTTCAACCTCAATATGATAGCCGACCACGCCGAGAATATGACGGCTGGCGAGGTGCTCGATCATCTGCATTTAGGTGTTAGAAAAACCCTTAAACAAGATAGTGAGGAGCAAGAAGCACGTGATGGCATGGATGTTGCATTGTGTAAGATTAATTTCAATACCCGCACACTTGACTTTTCGGGTGCGCACCGTCCGCTATATTACCTCAATAGCCAGCGCGAACTTGTTCAGTATAAGGGAACTGCGCAGGCTATCGGTGGCAAACCTCCCCGCAAGGGCAGGGAGGAGAAGAAATTTGAGAATTATGCGATTACATTCAATCCCGGCGAGAAGATCTTCTTCTTCTCGGATGGTCTGCCCGATCAGATAGGTGGCAGTGATGGTCGTAAATACCGCCCGGGCCGCATCAAGGAACTCATTGAGGGCAATCCTGAGTTTACGATGCAGCAATACAAGGAGCTCTTCGAGAAGGATTTCTTCGAGTTTAAGGGCGCCAACAAGCAGGTGGACGATATCTTATTGATTGGAATAGAATTTTAATAAAGTATCATAATATCAAAAAACAATATTATGGCTAATACCAAAGAACACAACGAGTCGCTGGATTTTGTTTACGACTTCTACGTCAAGATGAAGCGAAACAACATCAATTTGGCTTACGAGGGTGAGATTACGCATTCCATCACGAAAGCGTTTACCTCGCTCGCCGAGACGAATATGGCGCGCGAGGAGGATGCAAGCTCGGTGCAGAAAAAGGTGTTCCACGTCATGGTGGAGTGCCTTCAAAACATCAGCAAGCATTCTGAAAGCACTCCCAACGAGTCAGCCAAAGACGGCAGAGGAATCTTCATGGTTTCTAAGGCCGCAACAGAGTATAATGTAACCACCGGTAACATTATCAAGAACGAAAACGTCGAGAAGCTGAGGTCGATATTAGAGAATATCAACAAGCAGGACAAGGACGGTCTGAATAAGCTCTACAAGCAGCAGATGCGAGAGGGTCGTATATCTGACCGCGGTGGTGCCGGCTTAGGTTTCATCGACATTGCACGCAAGACCGGACAAAAGCTCTTATACAGCTTCCTGTCTATCGACAGTGTAAACTCATTTTTCGTTTTAACATCAACTATTTCCCGAATCAAAGAATAAATATTTAATATTATGTCAGTTATAAAAATACAAGGTACAGACGATACTCCAACAGTAACATTGGATAAGGAGAACAACATTTTTGAGATTTCAGGCCGTTCATTGCCTGAGGATGTTGTAGTATTCTATAAGCCTATTCTCGAGTGGCTCGATGAGTACAAGAACGACCCTCTTGAGAAGACCGTGTTCAACTTCAAGCTGGAGTACTTCAATACAGCTTCTTCTAAGTTGCTTCTCGATGTTCTCCTCAAGCTCGAGGATATCAGCAGCGATGGCAACGACGTACTCGTAAGATGGCATTACCCAGACGACGACGAGGATATGGAGGAGGCCGGCGAGGAATACTCAGATATCGTGGAGGTTCCTTTCGAGCAGGTTCCATACTCTATCTAATTAAGAATATGATTGCTCCGTTCCTGATGTTTTTTCAGGGGCGGGGATTCGCTATATTATTATAAGACTAACACACTACTTTTTATATAAAGCATCATGAGTGAAGAGATATTAAAAGCGTTGATACAGTTGTTTGCCCTTACTGCCAAGCAAGATGGCGGTATCGAGGACAAGGAGTTGCAGTACGTGGAGAGTTTCCTCGTACAGCAGCTTGGTGCTGAGGCTTCTCAGTCATGGTTGCTCGATTTCAAGCAGCAGGTTGGTCTTATTCTTACCGACGAGGAAAGGGTAAAGAAGGAGAAGCAGGAGGCAAGACTCCGCAAGCTTCAGGAGGAGGCAGCAAATGATCCTGTTGCAGCAGAGAAGCTCAAGGCTCTCGGCGAGCAGACTGCCGTTAAGGACTCTGTTAGGATTCTCGGTATCTGCAAGAAGATTAATAAGACCATTAATCAGCAGCAGAAGATAGTTGTATATGTACGTCTGTACGAGTTGCTGAATACCAGCAAGAAGTTCACCAAGCAGCGTATGGCTATCGTGGATACTGTGGGCGAGGTCTTCAACATCAATCCTGAGGCCAGCGAAGCAGAGGCTCTGTCTCAGAATGTGCTTGTGGATTCCAAGAACTTCGTTACCAACGATGATTCGCAGAGATTCGATTCTCCCAATATCCTCGTTATCAGCGATAATAAGTACAGCTTCGATAATACCAAGTCTATCCGATGCGAGGGTCTTGATTCTGATATCTTTATCCTCCGTGTTACTACTCAGGAGCTCTACTTCATGCGCTACACTGGTACCCATGAGGTGTTCTTGAACGGCCAGGCCATCTACGCCGACCGTATCTACTCTTTTGCTCCGGGTGCCACTCTCAAGCTGGCCAAAGGTAAGCCTGTATATTACAGCGACGTTGTTGCTACATTCCAGGCCGACAAGACTTTCACCAACTTGTCTTTCAATGTTAATGACCTCGAGTTCAAGTTCCCGAACGGGGCTATCGGACTTCGAAATATCAACTTCTCTGAGTGTCAGGGACGTCTCGTTGGTATCATGGGTGCCTCGGGTGCCGGCAAGACCACATTGCTCAATGTGCTTTCCGGTATTACCACTCCATCGCAGGGCGAGGTGCTCATCAATGGTGTCAACCTCCATACAGAGAAGGAGAAGCTTGAGGGCGTAATAGGTCTTATTCCTCAGGACGACCTTTTGATAGAGGAGCTCACGGTTTTCGAGAACCTCTATTTCAGCGCCAAGTTCTGTTTCAAGAATTTGAGCGATGCCGAGATCACCGAGAAGGTGAATACCGTACTCAAGAGCCTCGGCCTGTATGAGCGCAAGGACCTCAAGGTAGGTAACTCGCTCAACAAACTTATTTCCGGCGGTCAGCGCAAGCGTCTTAATATCGCGCTCGAGCTTATCCGCGAGCCGTCCATACTTTTTGTGGATGAGCCTACTTCGGGTCTTTCGTCACGCGACTCCGAGAATGTAATGGACCTTCTGCGAGAGCTCACCTTGAAGGGCAAGCTCATCTTCGTAGTAATCCACCAGCCGTCTTCTCAGATTTACAAGATGTTTGATAAGATGATAATTCTCGATACCGGCGGTTACCTCGTTTACTATGGTCACCCTATCGATTGTATCTCTTATTTCAAGACAGCTGATAATCAGGTAAAGAGCGAGGAGGGCGAGTGTCCAGTCTGCGGTAATGCAACCCCGGAGGTGATTTTTGATATCATCGAGGCGCAGACTGTGGACGAGTTCGGTAATTTCCAGGACAAGCGTAAGGTGGATCCTCAAGGCTGGGAAAAGCGTTTCCATGAGAACGTGACACCCGAGAAGATCGACGACGTAACCAACGAGCCGCCTAAGAATTTGCGTGTCCCCAACTGGTTCAACCAGTTCAAGATATATTTGAGACGAGATTTCAAGTCTAAGGTAAGCAACGCCCAGTATATATTCCTTAACCTTACTGAGGCTCCGCTCCTTGGATTCATTCTCTCGTTCCTCATCAGATATACAGCTCCCGACAGAGACCACTATCTGTTCTTTGAAAATGAGAATATTGTACCTTACATTTTCATGAGTATCATTGTGGCTCTGTTCCTTGGTCTTACTGTATCGGCGGAGGAGATTTTCCGCGACCGTAAGATCCTGAAACGAGAAGAGTTCCTCAATTTGTCGCGGTCCAGCTACCTGATAGCCAAGGTGGTGATACTTACCGCGATATCAGCTATCCAGGCTCTGCTCTATGTGCTTGTGGGCAATTCGATATTGCAGTTTGCGGATATGTATTTGTCGTTCTGGCTTGTGCTGTTCCCGATGTTTGTATTTGCCAATATGCTTGGTCTCAATATTTCGTCGGCGTTCAACTCGGCTGTTACTATCTACATTCTCATTCCGCTGCTCATGATTCCTCAGATGGCTCTGGGTGGTTCTATGTTCAGTTTCGACAAGCTCAATCAGATAATCGGATCGGTGGGCCGTGTGCCTATCATTGCCGAGATGATGCCTTCCAGATGGTCTTATGAGGCTTTGATGGTTAAGTCGTTCAAGGACAATCAGTACGAGAGCAACTTCTACAACTTTGAGAAGGAGAAGAGCTACGCCAACTACAAGGAGGTTCACTATTTTGGTGAGCTGGAGAAATCGCTCGGCTATGCTATCGACTGTCTCGATTCGTTGGAGGATGCCGAGGACGAGGGCTACGATACAGTGAGAATCCAT
>JAZUEG010000575.1:0-4369 GCA_045640025.1 Bacteroidales bacterium | reverse complement strand
CTCGGCCTGGGGCGTGGAGGGTCGTGTGCCATTCCTCGACAAGGAGTTCCTCGATATCGCAATGCGCCTGAACCCCGCCGACAAGATGGCAGGCAACGGCAAGATAGAGAAGTTCGTTCTCCGCAAGGCTTTTGAGGATATGCTTCCAGAGAGCGTTTGCTGGAGACAGAAGGAGCAGTTCTCCGACGGCGTAGGCTACGGCTGGATCGACACTTTGAAGAAGATCACCTCAGAGGCCGTAAGCGACGAGATGATGGCTCACGCCAAGGAGCGTTTCCCAATAAACACTCCAATGAACAAGGAGGAGTATTATTACCGTTCGATCTTCGAGGAGCACTTCCCTTCGAGAAGCGCCGCCCTCAGCGTGCCAAGCGTTCCCTCGGTGGCTTGCTCAACAGCCGAGGCACTTGCCTGGGACGCCTCGTTCCAGAAGATGAACGATCCTTCGGGACGCGCTGTAAAGAGCGTTCACGAAAAAGCGTACTAAACTTACCAGAATTTTATTAATAGTTTTTTTGTATAGCAGACAATGGTAAGAAAGAAGGGGCACCGCAAGGTAGAAATACTGATGCGGGGCCCCTTTGATTTTTTTGTTGTATTATGTATCATATCATATCATTTCATCAATCCCCGACCTTTTTCTGTTATTTTGCGTTGGTAAAGGTCGGGGCTACGGAGCGTGGAGGTCTGACGACCTCTTTTAAATCCAACTTTCTATTTCCAGATCTTCTATTCGAGAGAAATGCTTAGTATTGTTTGTTACCATTATCAATCCTTCCACAAGTGCAGTCAAGGCTATCATCAGGTCAAAATCCCCGAAAAAATTGCCTTTTTTCAGCAAATGTATTTTGTTTTTTGCGTAATCTTCGGATATAGGCAATTTGATGACTTTGAACTCTTCTACAATCTTTCTGACTTTCAGTATTTCTTTTTCTCTATACTTCTCAGGTGCATTATATGCTCCATAAATTAATTCGTAATAGGTTATGATAGACATATAACAATTACAGATGCCTATTCCACGGATTTTTTCGATGACTTTGGCGTTCTGTTGCGACAGTTCAATGAAAATGCAGGTGTCGAGTAAGTATTTATTCCCCATAGTCAAAAGTCCTTATATGTTGTCTCTTCCTATTTTCTTCAATGGCCTTAATCTGTTCCTCGGCGGATATCGGACTTACAGGCATTGAACTCAAGAATTTGAAGAATTCCTCATCACTATTCTTTGTGTCGTCTGTAGTTTCGGGTTTGTCCAATAGTTCCACCAGATAATTGATAGTCCACTTTAAATCCTCACGGCTAACCCCCTTGAAGATCTTTGGGGCGTCGGCACGGCTGTATGTCATTGTTGCTTCCATAGTGGTGATTTTTATGTTATTCAATGTTGCAAATATAACAACATTTTTCGGGATTTGTTGGATTGAGGAGGAAATATTTTTTTCTGAAAAACTTTTGTCGCAATTCAAAATAATTTCTACTTTTGCTTTTAAACAATAAACATAGTTTATACGGAACAGAAATAAATACAAACACATATAAAAATATTCGGCATTAGCAATTATCGCGTTCTAAACAAAGCGTCGGAAACTTGGTTTCAAGAACTAAAGGATAAAAATGCTAATCGCGTTCGGCGTTGATTAACACAATGTCTGTTGAGATGTTAATGTTCGCACCGGTAAGGTGTGGACTATATCTATACAGACAAGAAAGGTGTTCACCGACGCTCACCCAGAACGCGAATAGATGGTCCGCACCATTTTTTTTGTCCTTACGATAATGGTTTGATGTCAATTGTTTAACTTTATTAAATTATTGCAAAAATAATGGTTAACATTGGCTATGAGATAAAAACTGTATTCGAGAGCACGGAGCACACCGTTGCCTGGTTCGCCAAGAAACTCAACTGCGACCGATCAAACATTTATGATATCTTCTCCCGTCAAAGCATTGATACCGAACTCCTTTTCAAGATTTCAGAGATACTTCATTTCAATTTCTTCACCCTTTTCAAGCCCGAGGTGTGAATTATTTTCACGGAAGTGTGGAAAGATATTCACGGAAGTATGGGATAATATCCACGGAAGTGTGGGATAATATCCACGTATTTTTGAGTAGTCATATCTTGTTTTAACATATTTTTGCAATTACAAAAATCAACAATTAAGGGCTGTATATGGCAGCGAACGGCCTCTATGTAAATTATTAACCAAGAAGACTATTTCAAGCGCTGCATTGGGAAGTCTTTAAGACAATCATCATCAGTATGAAAAAATTTCTCATCAGATTTTTCGCTGTTGTCTGTATCGCCTTTGGCCTTACTTCGTGCCTTAAGACGCAGACTTACGTGGGCGATTATCAGAAACTGACCTACAACGACAGCGAGAACTACTATCCAATCTACACTGCAAAACAATGCTACCTGATTGGAGGACTCATTCCTTTGGGTCGCAAAATGCCTGAGCAGGCCCCATCCGACAATTGCGCCGTCAAGACCAAGGTAAAATTCATTGATGGATTGGTATCCTCGGTTACATTCGGAATTTTTTCTATGCAAACAATCGGGATAGATGGCGTTAAAGATTTGAATTACAGAGGCAATGGCGGTGGCGGATATGGCAACGGCAATGGCGGAAATGTAACTCCAGCAACCGTATCAGCCGAAAAAAAGGAAGAGGCTCAGCAGATGGCGCGCCGTGCGCTTAGCGAGTTGGAGTTCGAGACAGGTAGCGCAAAGATTAAGGAAAGTTCGTATCAGTTGCTCGATCTTTTGGCTAATACTATGATTCTAAATCCGACTTACAAACTTTATGTATCAGGCCATACCGATAATGTTGGCAATAAGACCAGAAATCTTGAACTATCAACAGAAAGGGCCAAGGCAGTTAAGAATTATCTTGTACTCAAGGGAGTTGACAGTGACCGCATAGAGGCTACAGGTTATGGCGACAGCAAACCGATGTATCCTAATGATACTCCTGACAATAGGGCCAAGAACCGTCGTGTGGAATTGGAAATTGAGTTCTAATATTAACCATTAACACATTTTTGAAATGAAAACATTATTTTTCAAGATACTATCATTTGTTGTAATTGCCACGGTGCTTTCTTCGTGTATGACTACACATTCATATATTGGCAACTACAAGCAACTTACCAATGATGGAGAAACAGACGTATGTAAATACTCCAAGGTTCGCCAGCACTATGTACTTGGTGGACTTGTAGAATTGGAACGCCGTCAGCCGGAGATTCCTCCCACCAAGAATTGTGACGTGAAGACTCAGATCACTGCTTTGGATGCTTTGGTAAACAGTTTTACTTTTGGTATCTTTGAGCAGAAAACAATCAAGGTATATGGCGTGGCCTCAGAGTGCAATATGCCGGAAAAGGTGAAAGAGGAGGATGAAGACGATGAACCAGAACCTATTATTGATAGCGGTTTGCAGTTGGAAGCCGAAATGATGACCGCTTTCTTGGTTTCATACAAATTGGATCCTCATTGGAGTTTTGGTTTGGGGTATGGAATGGGTTCATTTAGAAGTTATGATGAAGGAAGTGTAGTTTTCCCTGATGGTATTTTCCATAGGTTCTTTATCAATGGCCAATACAGGTTTTCAGATGGTAAGGTATCACCAACCGTGAGAGTAAAGAGTGGAATGCAATTCTTAGATGGCAAGGATCGTCTTCTCCATTATAAATACGGTCTTAAGGATCTCTATAATAGGACTTCGTTTTTTATAATGCCGACAGTTGGTGTTTCTGTTAGATTGGGAGGCAACACATATCTTTCATTCAATGGAGGCTATAATTTAGCCGGCAAGTTGTCTCCCAAGGAAGAGACAGTTGATGGATATGAATTGCCCAAAATTAAAGTCTCAAATGCAATTTGCTTTATAAATTGTACTCATACTTTCCGATTTGGACAAGGTCTTCACGAGAAGGCAAGAAAACTAATAAATCGAGAGAGCAATTAATAATCATCTTGGATAGAAAAAAACGCCAAATAAACTGGACGTAGAGTCGTCCGATTTATTTGGCGTTTTTTTATGTTTCCTTCTTCCCGGGCGGGCACACAGGTCCGCCCCTACATAAGCGTTTTTGTCGCGACAAAAGCCTCGGGCACACGGGCCCGCGAAAACAGACTATGGGAGGCTTCTCAGTGGCTGTCTTGGCGGACCTGCGTGTCCGCCCGATGACATATAAATGACCGGATTTGTAGGGGCGGACCTATGTGTCCGCCCGAAAAAATCAAGTAATACTTAATGCTAAATGAAAATATTTTTACAAATCGATATGAAATTCAAAACATTTTGTATCTTTGCAAAAAGAGAATGAACAATGAATGTCAATAAGTCGGATCGTAGCCATG
>JAZUEG010000574.1:0-6695 GCA_045640025.1 Bacteroidales bacterium | reverse complement strand
AGTCGGGCCCATGGGCCCGACTATATATCATTTTATCAAAATCACACCTCTGTTGTCCTTCTACTGCGACCATTGAACTTGCCAAATACGGGCGTCGGATTTAGCTAATATTAGAAAGTATTACCTCACCCTCTCACTTCCTTCACAATCTCTTTCAGCCAGCCATTCTTAATCACTGCCTTCCTGAAGGCGATGAATGGAGTTTTTGGGTCTTGGGTTTTTGTTTTGAAATTGGTGATTACTGTCTTTATTGCCAAAGTGATTGCGTCGGCATTGTCGGTGCAAACTTTTAGGGCCGAAAGAATCTCCTTCCTGAAGTCCTCCAATATCTCCCTGCGGTCTTCCACAAGCTCGTCACGATCCAGTTTGCAGAGATTGCTTGTGTAGATTCCTCGTTGGGTAATGCCATTTATGTGGCCATTCCTTTGAAATTCGAAATGAGGCCTTGGGTCTTCCTTCTCGGGATTTATCAGTTTGGGTCTTTCCTGGGCGTCGTATTTGTCGGAAAGCGAGTTGATACGTTCCCAGTTGCAGTGGTCGGCGTTGGCATATTCGGCGCGGGTGCCGTCGATATCGAAAATGCTGGATTTCGGACGGTTGCAGTCGCCGCACGATAATAGAAGATTGTCCCAGCTGAGCGACAGCCAATAATATCCGTCGTGTGGCTGGTGACCGTTGGAGGCCTGTTTTCTGTCGGTGGGGTAATGACGCTTGGGGCGGTAGTGCTCCACCTCAAGGTCGTTGCGGTGCATTCGGCTTTCGCAGTAAACACATTTTCTGTTGTACAGCTTTTCCAAAGCGTCCTTAATGTCCTTGAGTTTGTATCTTGAATCAGCCTTGTCGGAATATTCTCCGTGCGATACCATATAAACCCTTACCTTGTGGGTGGTGTCGCACACCTCGGGAACCTTGCCGTCGGTGAAAAAGTGAGTAGTGGCAGGAGTAAGCGACAATGGCATCTCAACTTCTGATTTCTGAATCTTGATCATGATTATAAAATGCTTTAGTTGTCGTCCTCGTCCAAAACACTGTCGATGATATTGTCTATCATATCGTCGGTGATTAGGTTTTTCAGGTTGCTTTTCTTGATTCTGTCCTGCACCTTTTTCTCAATTCTGTCCATAAGGTAAGTGCTGGAGGTGTAGTCGGTTTCGTTGTCAACCTTGAGTCTTGCGCTCTCGAGTCCAAACAGTGGCGAGGTGGCCAGAGTGTTTATCATCATATAGTTGAGCTCGCTTCTCAGATATGGCTCCGATACGCAGGTTTTTCCTGATTCTCCGTCTCTGTAAACACGGAAAATCACGGCGTCCTGTCCCGCACCCTGAATTATATGTGGACTGTGGGTAGTCATAATAAACTGAACCTCAGGGAATAGCTTCCTGATACGGCTTACAATGGTTCTTTGCCAACGTGGATGAAGGTGTGCGTCAATCTCGTCAATCAATACCACTCCCTTAGCGTCGAAAACGCCGTTGAAATCCTTGGGCATTTTGTAGCCATAGAATCGGTACAGCAAATCGCATACAAAAATAAGGGTTGTCCTGTAGCCTTCGGAAAGTTCCGAGAAATTTAGAGTAGCGCCATTCTCGTTGTATATTACATTGTTGTTGAAATCAATATCAATGTCAATTTTTATTTTTTTATCCAGCAAAGTATCTAATATGTCTTGAATGGCAGATATTGTGTTTTGAGAGGCTGTTGTTATTGAATCTCCCAGTTGTCTTGCATTCATCATTTCTCTGAAACAGATTTCCTTTATCCATGCGGATGGATCTACTAATGTGTAATCTGTACCAAATAATGACATAAAACCAAGTTTGTCTGCATTTTCAATAGAGCTGGTTCTTCCCCTATGAGTGCCGTATGCATACAGATTTGGTAGATAGTTAAACGATTGCGGACCATATACATTGAGGTTGTCGGAGCCTTCCAGCATAGACTGCATTTCCTTTGCTATTCTCAACATTTCTATGGCATCAGACGCTTCTTTTACAGATGCGTTCTCAATTGTTCTTCCTGCAAATGTTAGAAACAAGGCATTAAGGATAAGTGTTTTGCCGTCTCCATTCTCTCCAAGAATATATACTTCTTTTGCCTTGTTTATGCACATTTCTATATCGCTGATGCAAATGAAGTCTTGTATCTTTATATCTTGAATATACGTTCCTACATTTTCGCCTTCAAGCCATGAGCGAAATACACTTGTACTTATTCCCAACGCTGTATTGAAATTAGCTTGGTGGCAAATGTCGTAGAATTTATCATTGTTGATTTCGATACCCAGAGCTTTTGAAAACCTTAATTTCAGAAGACTCTTTAGGCATTTGCCGAATATTGGGGAACACAATGCGTTTATATATCCAATATTGAATATAGTTGAGTCGTTTTTGTTTGGAGAACGTTTTGCCCCGCTGTATTTCAATAGAAGATATAATATAAGGTCTTCGTCGCTGTTGCCTGAAAGCTCAAATTTCCCTTTGCAGTTTTGTAAATTGGAAACTTCTAAATTCTTGAAAGCATAATTTGACAAGAAGAAATATCCAACCATCACAAAAATCCTTTGCACATTTGGTGATGTTTTGGATATCATTTTTATGTAATCTGGCTGTTCTTCGTTTTTCGGATCTATGCCTAAGAATTTTTCTATAAAATAATCTATATTTGGAGAAAAAGACTTGTTTTTATGCTTGGTAAAAATTAGCATAGGGTTTCCGTCGATTTCCTTTAGAAACCTATAATGCTCTTCCCCAATTTCTTTGTCATAGAATATTTTAGATATGTCGAAGTTTTCCATTTGCTTTTGCATTTATTATTAATGTTGCAAATATAGATTTTTTTGTTTGTTTTACCAAATATCTTTTTTATTGTTAATTTTTTCTCCCTATCTTTACCCCCAAAAAACAAACCCCATGAAAAAACTCCTCTTCCTTGCATTAGCAAGCTTATCAGCCGCCCCATCCTTCTCGCAGATTGCCGACGGATCGCGATGGGGCGATTACACCGCCAAGGTGTCAGGAAACTATGTAACCCTCACCGACTCTGAGGACGGCACCCAATTTGTGCTCAGCAAAGACGGCAACAGGTATTTTAGCCAAAGCGAATCTTTCGATTCCGAGTACAAAACCTTCGTGATCGATGGCAGAAAACAGGGCGTGCTCTCCTGCTACGGCGACAACGACTACCACTACATCCTCCTCGAGAATGTCAGTCATGCGGAACTCTTGAACGAACAGTTCCGCGATATGTTGGAGGGCACATACACCGACTCCAAGGGCACCAAGTACACTTTCACCCGCGATGCCGTAATCATCAACGGCAAATCCTCGCCATACACCCTCGGCAACGGATGGAAGGAGGCCGGGTATATCTATTTCGACAGTCAGGAATATATGGTGAAATTCTCAATGGACGGCCTGGAATTCTGCGAATTAAATAATGAAAGCGATTATTTCCATTACGGTCCTGTATTGAAGAAGTTGTCAGCTGATAACAGCAAGCCTCGTTTTGCATTCACGAGCAAGCACCTTGTGGCCCGCACAGAGTTCGAGATTCGCAACAGTAAGGAACTCAGGCTGATGCGCAACGAGATATATGCCCGCCACGGATATACATTCTCATCAGCTGACCTACAAAAATATTTCGGGGCCAAGCCATGGTACAAGCCCCTCGGCAACAACAGCGCCGTAAAACTCTCCGACATCGAGACCTTCAACGTGGAGCTCCTCAAGAACATGGAGGACATGGCCAAATTTGAGGAGCGGGCCAACTGAAAATTTTCCCATCAAAAAAAATTTTGCAATCCAAAAAACATTGATTATATTTGCACCGCAATACAAAAGTTTGTGACAGATGATAGCAAGCAGAAACATACTCGCTGGCCGAATTATTAGCCTTATCCTTTTGGGCCTTATACGCTAAGAGGGTGAGAAGTTTGGTGCGTGTCTGATAATTTGCTAAGTTGCAAGCATATTAAAAAAAGCCCTTCTCACTCAAAAACCAATTTGATGAGAAGGGCTTTTTTATTTTTGATTGGGTGATTTTTGATTTTTGATCGTTTTTTCAAGAATTGAATCGATATAGCCAATCAAAAATCAAAAATTAAAAATCAAAAATATAAAAAATACATACAAAAAATGGATAAAAACAGAGTCTACATTTTTGACACCACGCTGCGTGACGGCGAGCAGGTGCCTGGCTGTCAGCTGAATACCGTGGAGAAAATCCAGGTGGCAAAGCAGCTGGAGGCATTGGGTGTCGACGTAATCGAGGCCGGATTCCCGGTCTCAAGTCCTGGCGACTTCAATTCAGTAGTTGAGATCTCCAAGGCCGTTACCTGGCCTACAATCTGCGCCCTTACACGTGCCGTAGAGAAAGACATCGACGCCGCTGCCGAGGCCCTCAAGTACGCCAAGCACAAACGTATCCACACAGGTATCGGCACATCAGATTCCCACATCAAATACAAGTTCAACAGCAACCGCGAGGAGATCATTGAGCGCGCCATCAAGGCCGTTAAGTATGCCCGCAAGTATGTGGACGACGTGGAGTTCTATTGCGAGGACGCCGGCCGTACCGACAACGATTACCTGGCCCGCGTGGTGGAGGCTGTCATCAAGGCAGGCGCCACAGTTGTAAATATCCCTGATACCAACGGATACTGTCTCCCAGCCGATTTCGGTGCCAAGATCAAGTATCTCTTTGATAATGTGGACGGTATCGACAACGCCATTATCTCTACCCACTGTCACAACGACCTCGGAATGGCCACCGCAAACACTATGGCTGGCGTCCTGAACGGTGCGCGTCAGATAGAGGTTACCATCAACGGTATCGGCGAGCGTGCCGGTAACACCTCTCTCGAGGAGTGCGCCATGATTATGAAGTGTCACCACGATTTGGGCCTGAATACCAACATCAATACCCAGCTGATATACCCAACCTCACGTATGGTTAGCAGCCTGATGAATATGCCCGTACAGCCCAACAAGGCTATCGTGGGACGCAACGCTTTTGCCCACTCGTCGGGAATACATCAGGACGGCGTTCTCAAGAACAAGGACACCTACGAGATTATGGATCCTAAGGACGTGGGAATCGACAACAACGCCATCATCCTTACCGCCCGCTCGGGACGCGCCGCTCTCAAGCACCGTCTCAGCGTTCTCGGTCACCCATTCGAGGGCGATAAGCTCGACAGCATCTACGCCAAGTTCCTCGACCTTGCCGACAAGAAGAAGGAGATCAACGACGACGACCTCCTCACTCTCGCTGGTGTTGATATCAAGGAAAACCACGCCATCAAGCTCGACTACCTCCAGGTAACATCAGGAGTGGGAGTAAAGCCTGTCGCCAACATCGTGATAAATACCGCCGGTATCAAGAACGAGAAAATGGCATTCGGCAACGGCCCTGTAGACGCCGCCATCAACGCCCTCAAGAAGGTTGTAAAGAAGGATATGACAATCAAGGAGCTCACCATCCAGTCCATCAACAAGGGCAGCGACGATACCTGCAAGGTTCACATCCAGGTGGAGAACGAGGGACACCTCTATTACGGCTTCAGCTCAAATACCGACATCGTAGTAGCCACCATCGAGGCCTACATCGACTGCATCAACAAGTTTGTAAAGTAAATTTAAAAGATTAGAGTCGGGAGATTAGAGATTAGAGACGCGCATATTAGGTGTACTCTCCTCTCTAATCTCTAAACTCTCATCTCTCTTCCTATAGAAATGAACACATTATTCGACAAAATCTGGGATTCGCACGTTGTGCAGGTTATCCCTGACGGTCCTACTCAGTTGTACATCGACCGTCTCTACGCCCACGAGGTAACATCTCCCCAGGCGTTTGACACCCTCAGAGACAAGGGAATCAAGGCATTCCGTCCCGACCATATTTTCGCTATGCCCGACCACAACACTCCATCCGACCAGCAGGAGGTAATCAACGATCCAGTTGGCCGCAAGCAGGTGGAGACTCTCGCTAAGAACTGCGCAGAGTTCGGTATCAAGCACTTCGCAATGGGCACCAAGGACAACGGTATCATCCACGTTGTAGGTCCCGAGAAGGGTCTCTCGCTCCCTGGCATGACCATAGTTTGTGGCGATTCGCACACTTCCACACACGGAGCAGTAGGCGCTTTGGCCATGGGTATCGGAACATCAGAGGTTGCTGAGGTTCTCGCCAGCCAGTGTATCCTCCAGAGCAAGCCTAAGAGCATGAGAATCAACATCGAGGGAACTCTCCAAAAAGGCGTAACAGCCAAGGACGTGGCTCTCTACATCATGGCAAAGCTCACCACAGCAGGCGCTACCGGATACGCTGTAGAGTACGCAGGATCTGCCATCCGCTCAATGAGCATGGAGGGCCGATTGACACTCTCCAACCTCTCTATCGAGATGGGTTCGCGCGCAGGTATCATCGCTCCCGACGACATCACATTCGAGTACCTCAAGGGTCGTGAGTACGCTCCTAAGGGCGAGGATTGGGACAAGGCCGTTGCTTACTGGAAGTCTCTCAAATCCGACGACAACGCAGTTTTCGACAAGGAGGTCAACATCAAGGCCGAGGACATCAAGCCACGCATCACCTACGGAACCAACCCAGGCGCAGGCATCGCCATCGACGAGTGCGTTCCTACTCTCGACGGATTGAACGACGCCGAGAAGGCTCAGCTTGTTTCACAGCTCAAC
>JAZUEG010000573.1:0-7158 GCA_045640025.1 Bacteroidales bacterium | reverse complement strand
GGATGTCCACGCCATCGAGTTTGATGCTGCCAGTCTGAGGCTCATAGAACTTGTCAAGCAGATTGACAATGGTGGATTTTCCGGCCCCCGAAAGACCCACGAAAGCCGTCACTTGGTTAGGCTCAATGTGCATGCAAATGTCATGCAGGGCTTTTGTGCCATTGGGGTAGGTGAAGTCCACATGTTCGATGTCAAAGCGGCCTTCGATCTTTTCAGGACGGTATTTGCCCGTTGCTTCCACCTCACTATCGGCCTCGACGACGCTGAAGTAGCCCTCGGCATAGATCAGGGCATCGTTGAGTGTGTCGAAGATACGCTGCAGTTGCGTGATTGGTGCTGTGACGTTGGCAAAGAGCATCACATGATACATGATCTTACCGATGGTCATGCCAGGATACTGTATCAGAACGAGATATGCGGTGAGGATGATGATAAGCACGGTGCCGATCTGCTCCACAAAGGATTTCAGGCCGTCGAAGAGAAACCAGTATTTGCGTGTTCCCATCTGATTGTCGCTGAGGTCCTTCAGAATCTTGGTCTGCTTGCTGTACTCAATCTCCTCGCGGTTGAATGACTTAATCACGCTGATACTCTGCAAGATATTCAGCACGCCGTTGCTCTTGGCCTCGCGGTAGTTGCGCATATTTGTACGCCAGTCCTTGAGTTTTCCAGCCTGAAGGGTCGTAATCCAAAAATAAATCGGCACGATAACGAGAGCCGTGAGTCCTACATAGACATTAGCTAAAAACATAAGCACAATGGCGAAGATGGCGCTTGTGCCGAGTGGCAGAATGTCGATGAAGAAGTTCCTGATGGTCATGGTGATGAAATCCACGCCGCGGTCTATGCGGGTCTGAACCTTTCCGGGCTTGTTCTCGTCGCGGGTAAAAAATGCCACCTTGAAAGTCACTATTTTCTTGATGATGGCGGCGGCGAGGTCCTGCGAGATGTGCACCTTGATGCGCTCACCGTAGAATTTCTGCGCAAAATTCACAAAGAGCACCAGAAGCTCCTTTCCCAGAAGAATGGCCGAAATGATGACGAGCACTTTAGCGGCGTCGCCCCACTGAAAACTTACGGAATGTATCAGCTCGTTGATCTTGTCGACAGTCTTATCGAGCACCACCGCATTCACCTGAGCGGCAAGCGATCCCACAAAAGTGAGCGCCAAAGTAATAAGCACCAGCCATCTGTAAGGCTTAACGAATGGCCAGATATGGGCAAAAAGTTGTTTTAATGTCATTGGCTATTTTTAGAGGTTATTAATAATGTAGGGGCCGACCCATGTGTCGGCCTGCAAAATATTAGTTGCAAAAATAAAAAATAATTGAAACATAATTTCCCAAAAATATACGAAAAATAGTTTGTTTCTAATACAGAAAATAAGAATCGGACCAAAAAGCACCATTTTTTCGCATTTATCGGACCAAAATGGTCCGATTATTAGAAAAAAATACGTACTTTTGGTCCGATTTTAAAAAAAACGAGGAAACAATGGATACATCAAGAGAAATACTTCAGTTCTTACATTACAATCCCTTATCATCAAGGGAAGATATAGCCAAAGGGCTAAAACTCGAAGAAAGCGATACTTCAATAAAAAGAATAATCACCCGATTGGTGCAAGAGGGCAATATTGAGATATCAGGAAAAGCCCGTGCTACAAAATACACACTTTCTGCACAGGCACATATACTCACGCCCCTAAACCTGGACACTTATTTTGCAAAAGACATTGATGAGAGAGATGTTCAAACCTCATTCAACTTCGACCTCATAAAAAACATATTACCAAAGGTTCAAATATTCACCAAACAAGAGTTGAACCATTTAAACGAGTTACACTCGGTATTCAAAAGGCATATTACAGGCATGACTGCAAATGAATATCAGAAAGAAATGGAAAGACTCGGAATCGACCTCAGTTGGAAGTCGTCGCAAATAGAAGGCAATACCTATTCCTTGCTTGAGACCGAACGACTCTTGAGGGAAAGCAAGACAGCCTCCGGCAAATCCAAAGAGGAAGCCATAATGTTGCTAAACCACAAAGAGGCTTTGCGTTTTGTGCTTGACAATCCAGACTACCTGCAAAATCTTTCGGTGAGTCACATAGAGGACATACACCAATTGCTTACGAGTGAACTCAGCGTGGATCGTGGCATAAGACACCGCAGGGTAGGCATTACCGGCACCAACTACCGCCCTTTGGACAATGAATTTCAAATAAGGGAAGCACTAAGGGATACTTGCAGCCTGATAAATCTAAAGGATGACATCTTCGAGAAAGCGCTGCTGACTCTTGTAATGCTATCATACATACAGGCATTCACCGACGGAAACAAACGAACCGCCAGAATCACAAGCAATGCCATTCTAATAGCCAATGGATACTGTCCTTTGTCGTTCCGCACAGTTGACTCCATCGACTACAAGAAGGCTATGCTTATATTTTATGAACAAAACAACATTTTCGCTTTCAAAAAAATATTCATAGACCAATACGAATTTGCCGTAAAGGAATATTTTTAGAATGACCAAATTGTGAATATCTCGATACAAAAGTCAGCCCTCGAAAACAACGAAGACTGACTTTTTTTATTTTTCGACTATTTCCACCAAGCCCTTTTGAGCGATATTAACAAGTTCACGCCTCAACGCTAAAAGATAAAAATCCTCGGTATAACCATTGGGAACTTTCGTGATTTTTTCGCCACCAATCAAAGGTAATCCATATACCTTGATAAATATTCCTGAGTGGGATTTTGCATTCTCTGTAGGACATTCTCTTACATCATATTTGGCTGCGGGCAAATCTATATTACGTATCTCTGACACGTTCATTTTAGCATAACCAAATAGCCGTCTGTTTTTGTATTGAGGTATCTTTGAAATATCAGACATCCAGGAATCCACAGACATAGTCATAACTGACAAATATTCCTCCCTTATCGAAGGTCTCAGCTCAAACGCCATTGGCAAAACCATACCATTATTTATCATTCTGGGCGAGAAGATAGCCCTTGCAACATTATCGGTGTCAGCTATCATTTATTACTTATTTTTTTTCATTACAGACAAAACCTTTTTTACAGAGAATCTTACCAAACTTTCACCTTCCAATTCTCCATTGGAATGCTTGATGAAATAGGTAACTTTGGATTTGCCTATCTGAATATCTGAATTTCCCTTATACGAAGATAAAAGAACCGAGCCGTTTCTCTCTGGAGAGAGCCACCATCCCTTCAGCAATTCATCATCAGCCTCCTCAAAAACTTTTTTCACATTCTTCACGCTTTCGCTTTCCAAAGGCGACGCACCATCCCCATCCCAGTCATATTCATATTCCTGATAATCCGACAACTGCTTTATCAGTCGGGAATACTCAATACGGCTCGAAGTCTTGGGTTCCAAATTCCAACTTTTAGTAAGACTTTTCAAGAAATCCAAAGTCTTCTGCAAACAATTCTCATTATCGGCAATAAGACTCAACTGATGAAAAATCTGTGCATTAATCTGTGCTGTACTCATAACAATCAATTTAATTGACATACTCAATCAGAGGCATCTCTACACTCTAATCTCTCCACTAATATCTTTTTTTACATCTTATCCATCTTGTACCCCAGCCTTGCCAGCTCCACGGCCGCGCCTATCTGATAGAGCACATACACGCTGCGGGTGAAAACATAGAAAGCCAATACGCTGGAGTTCTCTATCTGCTCGTGACGGATCTTGTCCTGAACATACTGCGCGCACTTGCGCACAAAGTCCTCGCACTTATTGAAATCGCCGCCGCTGAGACCAAGAATCTCGCCACGGACCACCTCGTCCAGATAATCGAAACCGCGCTTGTCGCGCAGGTGCTCATAGAGATTCTCGTGACGGCCGTAGATATTCCAGTCCAGGTCCCAGTAATGAGCCACGCCCATGCCCACATACATAGCCCAGCCCAGCGCCACGGTGGGATAATCATTAACCTCGCGGAGCGCGTCCTTGATATACGACGGCGAAATGGAATCCCATTTCTCGGTGATATCGGGAGAGGCCGGCATCCTGCCATCAAAAACCTTCTCGCCCTTGCAGATATTCACGAGGCCCTCCATAAGATTGCTCTCGTAGTTGTCCAGGTATTCCTGCTGATCCATTGCTATTAGCTGTATTACTTAAAAAAATACAATTATCAATGCAAAGATACAAGAAATAACAGAGAGAAAGAAAGTATTTTGAAAGTTTTTTTTGGAAATTAACGAGAAAATTGGCAACTTTGGCAAACATTTCCCCAAATAATACTGAAAAATGAGAAAAATATTTATTATAGCCAGCATATTGTTATTGCAGCTAATGGCAATATCATCGCAGGCCCAGAAGCTGAAAAACGCCTTCTCGCAATACCAGAACGGCAATTTCGGCGAGGCATACAGCACATTCAACAAGATGAGGACCAATCCCAAGGAAACCATAGCCGCCCACTACGGAATAGGACTCCTGTATCAGAACCCCAACAACCCCAAGCACAACAACATAACAGCATACATGAACCTATCGAAGGCCAAGGGGAAATACGCCACCGCATCCGACGACGACAAGAATTTCCTGAGACAGAGCTACAACATCGACCTCCAGACCATTACCGACATGATAGACACCATAGCCGCCGGAGAATACGCCAAGGCCGCATACACCAACACCGTGGAGGGATACTACGCATTCATACGCAAATACAAGGAATCGCAGAAATACTGCGACATGGCCCGCCGCAACATAGAGCGCATAGAGCTGGAACACAAGGAATACGTATTGCAGATATTGGAGCAGATAAACACCGACCCGCGCTACCCCAAAAAAGCAATCTCCGGGCTCAACAAATACCTCAGCGACTTTGGGCGCGACAAGGACTTTCCCCGCGCCAAAGCCGACAGCCTGGCACGCATGATAATGGACCGCGCATTCCAGTCGGGCGAGCCGTCCGACATTGCGTACATCTACCGCCACCTCGCCCCGGCGCTCATACCCAAGCTCTCCGAGAAAGAACGCCATCAGCTGCAAACCGCCCAAGACGCATACTCCACACTCCCATTCATGGAGCCATACGCCGACAGCCACAAGCCCATCTACGAGAAATACATCAAGGACGCCGCCCCATGCGACCTGGCATTTGTGGCAGTACAGAAGCTCATGGCGCCATACATCAGCCAGCATAAATACACCGAGGCAGCTAATGTGCTGGCAGAATACAGACTCCTGTTCCCAAACATGGCCGACAACATCGACAAGACAATGAACCTGCTGACCGGCAAGGCACCCGAATACCAAAAACACACCAAGCTCCCCGACGAGATCAACAAGAAGTACGTAGGATATCCGGTTTTGTCAGCTGATGGCAAGACACTGTACTTCGCCCAATATCCGCTGCCATTCAACCACCCGATAGACCAGCAGCCCCTATTCGAGGAAGACATATACCTGAGCGACTACAACAACGGAAAATGCACAAACGTGCGCCCCCTCACCGGAATCAACACAACCGACCACTACGAGAGGCCCTCCACGATGCACCCCAGCGGAAACGAGCTGCTGTACTACTCCGAGGGCAAGATACACATAGCCGACCTCTACGGTGGCAAGACTCCACAGCAATTCTACGCCATCAACCAGATAGAAGGAAGCTCCTGGGTATCAGACGCAAGCTACACATTCGACGGCAACGCGGTGCTCTTCTGTGCCTTATCAGCTGCCGACATGGGATTCATGCACCCGAGAACAAGCTCCATGGCACACGGCACCACTCTCGGCAACCCCGACATATACATCTGCCTGAAGGAAGACGGCAAATGGGGAAGGATAATAAACCTGGGGCCCACCATCAACACGCCTTACGGTGAATTCTGCCCCGTGCTGGCCGCCGACATGAAGACCCTATATTTCTCGAGCAACGGGCACTACGGACTGGGAGGCACCGACCTCTATGTAAGCCGCCGACTGAGCGACACAAGCTGGACCGAATGGAGCGAACCAGTAAACCTGGGCCGGAACATCAACACCCCGTACGACGACAACAACCTCTGCATAAGCACCGACGGCACAACGGCTTTCTACGTAAAGGACGACGACATATACACGTTTCAGCTACCCAACGAGATAAAAGCCGAGCCCGTAAGCATTGTGGAAGGTGTGGTGAAAAACAAGAAGGAGCAAGCCATACCGGCACGTATCAGCTGGGAAGACCTCTCAAGCGGAAACCAGCTGGGCACTCTGGAAAACAACCCTATTTCGGGCGAATTTTTCATAACCCTACCCCAAGGCAAAAACTACGGATACGTGATAGAATCCGACGGATATTTTCCTGTGAGCGGAAACGTAAACACATCAAACAACGCCGAGGCCGTAAAGATAGGCAAGGAAATTATAATGCACACCGAGCGCGACATCATAGAATCGGGCGAGCCGATAGTATTGCAGAACATATTCTTCGAGACCGGCAAATACGACCTAAAGAAGGAATCGTACAACGAGCTGAAACGCCTGGCCAAATTCCTGGAGGAAGACGTATCGGTAAAGATAGAAATATCGGGCCACACCGACAATGTGGGATCGCAGGAGAGCAACAAGAGGCTGTCGCAAAACAGAGCCAACGCCGTAAAGAAATATCTCGTAAGCCTCGGCATAGCCGAATCGAGAATACGCGCGGAGGGTTTTGGCCAGCTGAAACCGATAGAAACCAACTCCACCGCCGAGGGCCGCGCCAAAAACCGACGCGTGGAATTCAAGGTGATTTCGGAATAATGAAAAAAAATGGGTGCATGGCAATTTTGACCATGCACCCATTTTTTTATTCAAATACCAGACGATCGTTCTGCACATGGCAGCTGATAACGGGTTTCTTGCCGATATTGCCGGCTATCAGCTCGGTGGCCAGCTTGTTGAGCAGCTCCTTCTGGATAACTCTCTTTACCGGACGGGCGCCAAACTCGGGATCGTAGCCAAGGTCGGCTATCCAGTTGAGGGCCTCGTCGTCGAGAATAATCTCAATGCCCTGCTCCTTGATGGCCTTGTTGACGCTGCGCATCTGGATTTTCACCACCTCGCCAATCTCCTCCCTTGATAGCGGCGAGAAAATTATAGTCTCGTCGATGCGGTTAAGTCGGAGGCCAAGCGGTC
>JAZUEG010000572.1:0-1679 GCA_045640025.1 Bacteroidales bacterium | reverse complement strand
GAGATTCTTGACGGGGTAAAATTTATCACATCCTCTCTTCCCAGTTTTCCTCCTCCTCGGCAGGAGCATCGCTGTCGTCGGTCTGCAAGTCCTCCGGCTCGTCAGTATCCGAAGGCTCCACAGAACTGGACGTATCAGCTGGCCCGCTCTCTATAGGCTCCAGCTTCCTGATCTTCTCGCGCTTGGTCCAGTACTTGTCGCCATTGCCAAAAGGCCTTAGATACGATACGCCGGCCTGGAACGACCTTATCGACACAAAATGCATCAGCCACAATTTGCCGATATCCACCATCCTGCTCATGCCGATATTGGCGCGGCCCATCACCTCAAAGACGCCCGCCTTGGTGCATACCGCAAAACCTGCCTGTCCGCAGAGTCCGTAAGTGAAATTCTTGTATTGGCCGTAGTGAATACGCTGCAGCGCCCAGCTGTTGTTGCCGAATATCTGGAAATTGGTTTTGCACGGCTCCTTCTCCAGCAGAAAACTGCCGTATGCGCCTATCGCAAAAAGACCCTTCACGGCGTTTTTGCCTATATCCACATGCGCGTATATCGGAATAGTAAGATACCTGAGATACTGAGTATAATACTGTTCGGGATTCGGCTTTATCGTAAAACCCTGCCTCTCATAGTTGGCCTCCACCTGTATGCCGATTATGTTGGCCAGCTCGGTGTGCTTATACACCACGCCCAAACCATATCCCGGCTCCATCTGCGTAATCTTGTCGATGGCGCTGTCGGCGCTTATGGTGTTCATCGAATAGAAATAGTTGAAACCGGCCAGGCTCTGCACCTGTCCGTGCGCACATGCCGTCCAGGCAATCAGCGCTATCGTCATCAAAAAAAACTTTCTCATTTTTGCAAAATATCTCTTGTTTCAGTCCGCAAAGTTACAATTAAATCACTAAATTTGCGAAAATTTTTAATAAGATATGCGATACAAAATCGAATTGGCCTACAACGGCTCCCGTTACCACGGCTGGCAGATCCAGCCCAACGCCATCACAGTACAGGAAGTGCTCAACAAATGCCTGAGTCTCATGCTCAAAACCCCCATCGAGACCCTTGGCTGCGGGCGCACCGACACCGGAGTACACGCCAGCCATTTTGTGGCCCATTTCGATTTTGTATCAGCTGATACAGGAATTTTTACACCCGCGTTCCTGCAAAAACTCAACAAATTTCTTCCCCCTGACATAGTGGTATTTTCCATTATAGCAGCTAATGGCGATTTCAATGCCCGCTTTTCAGCCAGGAGCCGCACCTATAAGTACCTGATACACACCCGCAAAGATCCCTTCATCAATGAGAGCTCGTGGTTTTTCCCCTACAAGCTCGATGTGGACCTGATGAACGAGGGAGCCAGGGTTCTTATGGAGTACGACGATTTCGCATCATTCTGCAAGGCCGGCGCCGACAACGGAACCACAATCTGCAAGCTGATGGAATGCAATTTCGTGAAGGAAGGTCACAGGATCACCTTCACGATAAAGGCCGACAGATTCCTGCGCAACATGGTGCGCGCCGTAACGGGCACCCTCACGGACCTCGGCACCGGCAAAATCACCATCGCCGACCTCCGCAAAATCCTCGAGTCCAAAAACCGCTCTAATGCCGGGCAATCCGTCCCCGCCCACGGCCTCAGCCTCGTTTACGTGGAGTATTAGCCGAAAATCACC
>JAZUEG010000571.1:0-1643 GCA_045640025.1 Bacteroidales bacterium | reverse complement strand
CCTGGAGGCTGGGCTTTGGGACGAGGCGAGAGTTTTTGTTTCGCCGCTGGCTCTGGGCAATGGCACGAGGGCTGTGGAGATGCCTGCCTGCAAAAAAATAAGCCAGGTCGCTGTGGGCGACAACTGGCTCGTTACTTATCGAAATTAGTATTTTCTCTCTTAGTTTTTTACTACTCTGATGTAGACTCCCTCCGGTTCGATATCGGGATCGGGGGCAGGCTCTACTTCCACAAACTGGAAATTGAGTCCGAGCTGCTGGGCAAATCTCTTGCCTGAGCGCAGCATCTCGTTGTCGTCGGTCTCGTATTTCCAGGTTACGGTGATATTGCTGGCGCTCTGTGAGTTGCCGAGTATTGTGAGTACGCGGGCTATCTGCTTGGCGCTTGCTGTATTGAAGTACACCATCCTGAACTGGAAGTTCATCCCGTCGATGGGCTGGCTGGAGTATTCGTTCAGCCAGGCTATTATGGGGCTGTAGAACGACAGCGAGTCTTCAGGCATGGAGTATCCTTCTATCTGGAATATTTTGTTTTCGGCATCCAGCAGTACCTCTGGAGTGTCGTTGGTTTTCTGTATTGATAATGTTTCCATTGCTATTTCTTGAGGCTTGTGGTGATTTTGAATAGCGAGTATTCGTCGTTGATGGGCGAAAACTGGTAATCGAGTATGTTTTTGCTTTTCTGGCGCATCTCGATGAGGCCGAGTCCGGCTTCGGTGGGCGAGCAGATCTTGAAGTCGAATAGTCTTGAGTTGTAGAACTGCTCCAGGCCTTTCTCGTCGAGAGAGTTTATGTGGTCGAGTTTTCCCTTCAGCACTTCCACTTTGGAGTTGTGGATGTAGTTGATGGTGGTCAGGTAATATTTCTCGTTATTAGCTGATATGTAGAAAATTCCGTGGTTTCCCTTCTGGGTGTCGTCAAACTTGTCGCCGTGATGGATGATGTTCTGCAGCATTTCCACCATCAGGCTTACAATTTTCTTGCGCGAGTTGGCATTGCCGCCCATCTGGTTTTTCATTATCGAAACCAGGCTCAGGAGGCTTTCCTGGTCGAATATTGCGCTGTATATCAGCAGTATTGAGTTCGATATTATGAAATTGTGGAGCCTTACCATGTAGCTGAGGGAGAATACCGAGTCGTCGGGCTGGTCGGGAGCCTCCTCCAGCGTGGTGGTGTTGATGTTGCTGTGGAGATAGAAGAACGAGTTTTCGTCGTTTACCTTCTCTATCTCGTAAGAGAGCTTGTTGCCCGATTTGCGCACCATCTCTATTAGGCCGAGTCCGGCGCCGCCCTTGGCCGAGAGCTGTCCGTTGCCGAGCACCTCGCGGTAGAATTTGTCGAGCTCAGCCTGGTCGAGGCTGTTTATCTTGTCGAGCTTTCCTCTCAGGTCGTCCACCTTGGAGTTCTCGATGATATTTCCCGTGGTGATGTAGTACCACTGTTTCTCCTTCTGGATAGAGAACATTGATGAGTAGTCAGAGGTATCCTCATCTTGCGCGTCGCCGTGGCGCGAGATGTTCTGTATGCTCTCCACCATGATGTGGAAAACGCGCTTCTTGATCTTGCCGGAGATTTTTTCGCGCTCGATGTTCTTTTCGGCAAGAGACAGGATATGCTGCTGCAGGTTCTGAGTAAACTCTCCTCT
>JAZUEG010000570.1:0-10625 GCA_045640025.1 Bacteroidales bacterium | reverse complement strand
TCGGCCACCACCAAAAGCTTGTACTTGTCCTTCTGAGCGGCCCACATATAATCTCCCGAAACTATGTTGAACGGGCGGAACATGCAGAGATAATCGCCGAAGATGGCGCGCATATTGTCGGGCGACGGCATTGCGGCTATCTGTATCCGCTTGGCGTATCGAAGAGAGCTTCGCATCTGCTCGTTGAACTCCTCTATCTTCTTGCTCTGCTGCTCAATGCGGATGTTCTTCTCGTTGAGGGCCTCGTTCTGGGCGTGGAGCTCCTCTCTCTGCTGCTGAAGCTCCTCGTTCTGAGAGGCAAGCTTCTGGTTCATCTCACGGCGCTGCAATGAAGTGCGCACCACATACAGCACAAATCCGAGCAGCAGCACGAATGCTCCAATTATGGAATACATTATCACCTTCTGCAGAGCCATCTCGGCCTCGTGGCGGTCCTCCTGACGTTGCATCTGCGCCGCGTAATCCTTCTTGGTATCTCCCACGGCCAGGTCCACCGAGCCCGATCCTCCATTGATAGCTGATATCGAATCGGCGTAGGCCAGAGCCGTCTTGAAGTTGCCGGTCTCCTCGTAATACAGTCTGTACGCCTCATATACGGCCACAGTCAAGAAATTGTTTTCGCCTATCTCCCTCATGGTGGCCATGGCGCTGTTCAGCGAATCCAGCGCCGCATCGTACTGCTTGCTCACTATCAGGAAGTTGAGCATGTGCTTGTTGATAGGCTCCACGCTGTAGCCTATCTCCTCCTCGTAATGGGCGTATTCGTCCAGCAGATGGTTGCACTTGTCTACGTACACCTTGATGTCAGCCTCGTTGTCCGATTCGCGGATATTCTTTATCAGTAGGTCTACCAGCACGCCGCAGTTCCATACCACGTCCTCATACTTGTAGATCTTTTTCAGCATTTCGATATCCTTCTCGCAAATAGTAATTATCTTGTTGCGGTCGTCGGTGGAGCTCTCGTCGTCGTAGCTCAGGAGATACGCCTGATAATAGTGTATGTCGGCATAAGAGAAATCGTCCTTGATGATCTCGGCATACTTCAGCGAGCTGTCGAGGTAAGTCTGTCCGTAATCCAGAAGTCCGTCCTCTATGTATGTGGTAGCCTTTACATTGAAGGCCCAGATCAGTTTTTTGAGATTGCCTGTCTTGTGGAAATAGTCTATACCCTTGTCGTACCACTGGTTGCCAGATGCGCCCTTGTTCACGTATGATATGGTGTTGCCGAAAATCACGTACATTATACCGAGGTCGTCCCAGCATTTTTCTGTTTCAGCTAATGGCATGGCCTCGTTGGTGAGCAGCTCCATTGTGGCATCATACTCCTGGTTGTTGTAATGGCACTCGGCCATATAGCGCATGGCCCTCACAGTCATGGCATTGTTCTTCGACCTCTTGGCTATCTGGAGCAGCAGGTCGGCGTATTTGGCCGTGGTGTCGGTGTTGAAGTTTTCTTCACAAATCTTGTCGAGGATTTCCATCTTCTGCTCATTGCGCTGAGCCGCATCCATGGCCTTCGATAGACTGTCGAGCACCTGAAGACGCTCCTCCGGCTGAGCCATGGCTGTCGATAATATCAAAGCAACTGCTGTAAATAATGCAAATATTTTTCTCATAATTGGATATATTGATTTCGCTTTCAAAGTTATTATTTTTCAGCTAATACAGAAAATAAAACATCACAAAAAAAGAGGCTGCCCCACATTTTTGTGGACAGCCTCCTTCTTGTAAATTTGTATGTCGCCATTCCGGAAGGCCATCTGCCCGTCCGGCGCTGACTACTTAACGTATTTCAGCAAATCCTTGCCGATGTCTCTTCTGTGGTATGCGCCATCAAAGGTGATCTTGTTGGCATCCTCCAATGCTGTGGCGAGAGCCTCGTTGATATCGGCGCCCAGGGTTGACACAGTGATTACGCGGCCACCGTCGGTTACGAGCTTGCCGTCCTTAATCTTGGTGCCGGCGTGGAATACCTGACAGTTCTTGACAGTCTCGCAGCCCTTAATCTCCTTGCCCTTCTCGTAATCCTCTGGGTATCCGCCTGATACGAGCATTACAGTAGCGGCTGTGCGCTCGTCGAACTCGCAAGTCTTGCCGGCCAGACATCCGCCTGCTGCCGATGCTATGAGGTCGAGGAGGTCGCTCTTGATGCGGAGCATTACCGACTCGGTCTCAGGGTCGCCCATGCGTACGTTGTATTCTATCACGTAAGGATCATTGTCCACATTGATGAGGCCAAAGAAAATGAAGCCCTTGTAGTCGATATTGTCGCGGATGAGGCCGTTGATGGTAGGACGGATGATGCGTGTCTCCACCTTCTCCATAAACTCCTTGTCGGCAAATGGAACTGGCGAAACAGAGCCCATGCCGCCGGTATTGAGGCCCTCGTCGTTTTCGCCGATGCGCTTGTAGTCCTTGGCCTCGGGCAGGATAACGTAGCCTCCGCGGCCGTCGGTGAGTACGAATACCGAGAGCTCGATGCCTGAGAGGAATTCCTCGATAACCACTTCAGCTGACGACTTTCCGAACTTGCCTCCGAACATCTCCTTGAGCTCCTTGCAGGCCACGTCGAAATCGTTCTCAATGATTACGCCCTTGCCGGCGGCAGGACCATCAGCCTTAAGAACGTATGGAGCCTTCAGGGTCTTCATGAACTCTACGGCCTCGTTGTATGTGTCGCCGTTGAAAGTCTTGTACTTGGCGGTCGGGATCTTGTGACGCATCATAAACTGTTTTGCGAAATCCTTGCTGCCCTCCAGCTGTGCGCCGTCGGCCTTGGGTCCGCAGATAAGGGGCATCTTGAAGCCCTTCTCGCTGAGGATTCTGTCGGTGAGGCCGTCGATGAGGGGAACCTCGGGGCCTACCACCACTACATCTATCGAATACTCTTTTATCGCATTTACAATGCCGTCGAAATCAGATACCTTGATATCCAGATTCTGTGCATAATCCACGATGCCGGGATTGCCGGGAGCGGCGTACATCTTGCCGAGCATAGGGCTCTGAGAGATCTTCCAAGCCAGGGCGCTCTCTCTTCCGCCCGATCCTATAAGTAATACGTTCATATTGCTTTTTGTTAATTGAGATTTCTTTTCGGGTGTAAAATTAGAAAAATTAATGATATTATCATATCTTTGCAGTGCAAAATTTTCATAAACATAATATGATACTCAAGCAAGTAAAACAGAACGGCATAGGAGTTACCGTGGCTATAGTGATAATACTGGTGGGCATGGCGCTCTCCATGTTTATGGGTAGCACATCTCAGTACATAGAGATGCCACAGAACGGCTCTCCGCTTTTCAACTCGATATATCAGCATGTTTTTGGCGGACACATATCAGCTGCCACTCAGATAGCATCCATAGTGCTGCTGCTGATAGAGACCTTCATGATAATATTCCTGAATTCCAACTTCGAGTTTACGAGGGCCAAGCCGTCCATGTTCATGATCGTGTATATACCTGTGGCGCTGTCGGTGGTGCCGGGCAATACCCTGATGCCGGAGCAGGTAGCTAATATATTTATAACTCTGGGCCTCGTGAAGGTGTTTTCGTGCCACGGAGTCGACAATGCCACGTTCCCGGTTTTTGACGCCGGACTTCTGTTTGGAGTGGCTGCGCTCTTCTGCCTGCCGGCCGCGGTGATGCTGATAGTGGGCATTGTGGCGTTGATGATCTTCCGCCCGCTTAAGGGCAACGAGGTTTTGGCGTTTCTGCTGGGATTTGTGACACCCGTGTTGTTCTACGCGGCGGTGTATTATCTGGTGGAAGGCAATGTGTCGGACCTCACGGACTATATATCGGAGCGTATGAGCGCCAGCGTGCCTCATGCCTCGCGCTATACCGTGCTCGTAATGCTGGCCCAGGTGGCGGTAATAGTGCTGGCCAGCGTGATGATAATAAGCGAATACCCAAAATTCAACCTCGTGAGCAGCCAGTCGTACAGGGTGATGTTCATAATGTACGTATTTCTGGTGGCGTTGTGCCACATTCCGCAGTTCAATACACAGATACTGCGCATGGGCGCGCTTCCGCTGGCCATGATGTTTGTTACTGTATTCCAGGACCTGAGGCGCACAATGTGGCTCGAGATACTTTTCTATCTGTTCCTGATAGCGTATGTAGGGTCTCAGCTGATATGGTACTTGTCCATATAGAAAAAGGGCGAATCCCGTTTTCACAACGGAACCCGCCCTCAGACAATTTATCTATCATGAATGCAACTTAAAATCTTACTTGCAGGCCTGGTCCATGCCGTAGATGGCATCTATGATGGCCTTGTATTTGGTGGCTACCACCTTGCGCTTCAGCTTCTGGGTCTGGGTGAGCTCTCCGCTCTCCGATCCCCAAACATCGGCCACCAGATGGTGCTTGGCTATCTGCTCCACCTTTCCTATGGTCTTGTTTACCTTCTGGATCTCCTCGTCGATGAGTTTCTGTACATCGCCATTAGCTATCACGTCCTCGTTGGTCATGGCCGACGAGTCGGTTCCGTTGTTCTGGAGCCAGATCTTGAGCGCGTCGAAATCTGGGGATATAATAGCTGATGCAAACTTCTGGTTTTCGCCTACTATGCAGAGCTGAGATATGTATGGCGATTCCTTTACCTTGCCCTCTATCATGGCTGGGGCTATGTATTTGCCCGATGATGTCTTGAAAATCTCTTTCTTTCTGTCGGTGATGTGGAGGTAGTTGCCCTCAGAGAGGTAGCCGATGTCGCCGGTGCGGAAGTATCCGTCCTCTGTCATCACCTCGGCAGTGGCCTCTGGGTTCTTGTAGTAGCCCTTCATCACGTTTGGACCCTTTACGAGGATCTCGCCGTCGTCGTCTATGCGTACGTGCTCGTTGCTGATAACGGGGCCTACTGATGTAAACTTGTGGTGCTTAACCGATGCGTGGGCGATTACGGGCGATGTCTCTGTGAGTCCGTAGCCCTCGCAAACCTTGATGCCTGCTGCCCAGAGCATACGGCTGAGGTTTGGCGATATGGCAGCGCCGCCGCATCCGAAGAACTTCATGTTGCCGCCGAAGAAATCGTCTCTCCAGTGCTTGTATACGGGATCCAGCTCCTTGATTCTTGCGTAATACTCAGGGCTCTTGCCCTCGTGCTCCCACTCGCGGCCCAGCGCAACGGCCTCGTCGAAGAGTTCCTTGTCCTTGCCGGTGAGCTTGGCGCCCTCCTTCATGATGCCTTCCACTATTTTCTCGGCTACGCGGGGTACAGTGTTGCAGCCATTAGCTCCCACCTCCTTGAAGTTGGCTACTATGGTGCCGAGGTTCTGTGCGTAATAGATACCGATACCGAGGTACTGATACATGTATATGAAACAGCGCTCGTATACGTGGCAGAGCGGCAATACGGAGAGGATCTTGTCGTTGTGGTCGAGGCCCAGGATCTCGCAGCTTGCGGTTGCGTTGCTCACGAAGTTGTTGTGGGTGAGCATTGCTCCCTTGCTGATTCCGGTGGTGCCCGATGTATATATTATGGAGCAGAGGTCGTCGGGAGTTACCGAAGCCTTTACGGCCTCCAGCTTGTCCTTGTACTCGTCGGCCTTGCTGATTCCG
Organism: Bacteroidales bacterium; assembly: GCA_045640025.1. Lineage (GTDB taxonomy): Bacteria > Bacteroidota > Bacteroidia > Bacteroidales > UBA3824 > UBA3824. The sequence goes on along the minus strand of JAZUEG010000570.1, from coordinate 5,058 downwards.
AGCTCGAGTACGGTCTTCCAGTTGTCCACACCTTCTATGAGGTTGAATGAGAAGATTCTCTCGAGCGACTTGATGTTGTCCTTTACTGCGGCCACTCTGTTGTAGGCTGTAACATCGGAAATGAATGCCATCTTAACCTCGCTGTGGTTGAGGATAAAGTCGTAGTCCTTGCTGCTGATGGTGGGATATACCGGCACGTGGCATGCACCGCACATAGCGATGGCCATGTCTATGTAGTTCCACTCCGGGCGGTTGTTGGATACCGAGGCGATCTTGTCGCCCTTGGATATGCCAAGAGCCATGAGGCCGTATGCCAGATATGTGGCAGTTTGGCGGTATTCCTCGGTGCTTATCATCTTCCACTGGCCGTCAACCTTGGATACAAGGCAGTCTTTTCTTGGAAACTTCTCGCAGGCGTTGTCCAGAAAATCGAAAATACGTGTTATTTCCATGTTATTTTACAAGTGTGTGCTGTTTTGTTTAGTATGGTGGTTGTTTTTTTCTACCACGGCGCAAAGGTATATTATTTTTTTCGAATTTCAATATCGTTCGAAAAAAAAATTTTTTGTCCATTTGGTTTATGTAGCTAATAGCCACTGTATTAGCTACCCAAAAAAAATCGAAAATTTTTAGAATTTAATTTTAAATCGAAACTATTTTAACAATTAATCAATATAAAACGCCATCAGCTGATATGCAAAAAAAAAACTTGCAAAGCCACGGAATTTGTAATATATTAGCTGCCAAAATAACTACAGACTATGGAATACTTTGTAACGGCGAAACACATAGTGAAAAAATTCGCTGCCCACACCGCGCTCCAGGACGTGAGCATATCGGTGCCCAAGGGCAAGATTTTCGGACTGCTGGGCCCCAACGGCGCCGGCAAGACTACTCTTATAAGGATTCTGAACCGCATAACGGTGCCCGACAGCGGAGAGGTTAGTTTCGGCGGGCATCAGCTGTGCCCATCCGATGTGCAGAATATCGGCTATCTGCCCGAGGAGCGCGGCCTCTACAAGAAGATGAAGGTGGGCGAGCAGGCTATGTACCTGGCCCAGCTGAAGGGCATGCGTAAGGCCGAGGCCAGGGCCCGGCTCGAGGAGTGGTTCGCTAAATTCGGCATCATGGAGTGGTGGGACAAGAAGGTGGACGAGCTCTCGAAGGGTATGGCCCAGAAGGTGCAGTTTATCTGCACGGTGCTCCACAAGCCCGAGCTGCTGATTTTCGATGAGCCATTCTCGGGTTTTGACCCCGTGAACGCCGAGCTGCTGAAGCAGGAGATCCTGCAGCTGAAGGAGCAGGGCCACACTATAATTTTCTCTACCCACAACATGGCCTCGGTGGAGGAGATTTGCGACGAGATAGCGCTCATAAACCACAGCCGGGTGGTGCTGAGCGGAAATGTGGAGGCTATCAAGAACAGCCACCGCACCGGGCGCTACGAGGCCGTGATTACCGAGGGCTCCATTCCGGACCAGGGCGAGAGCTTCAGGGTATCGGGCAGTGCAGCTAATGGCCAGTGCGTGAAGTACATAATAGAGAAATCGGCCGATGCCACCAACTCGCAGATAGTATCGGAGATAGCCCGATATGCCGAGATTAGGTCGTTTAGCGAGCAGATACCTACAATGCACGAGATTTTCCTGAAAACCGTATCAACCATCAACAACTAAGAACATGAACAAATTAATGCTGATAACACAGCGCGAGTTCGTAACCCGCGCCAGATCCAAGTCTTTCATAATCATTACCCTGCTGATGCCGCTGCTGATAGTGGCCATGTATGTGGGTCCGCTGATGCTCTCGCAGATAAAGGACTCCGAGGCCAAGACTGTGGGCGTATGCGACCAGACGGGCCTCTATATGTCGGATTTTGTGAGCACCGAGCAGTTCAGGTTTGTGGAGTGCGGCCCGGCAGATAATGACTCTCAGCTGATAGCAAAAATACTGATAACCGATACTCTGAGCAAATCGCCGAGCGCCATAAAGCTCTCTTTTGCCGGAGAGCCAAATATCGCGCTCAGCAGGTATGTGGAGGGCGTGATAAATGCCAGGATCTATCAGGACAAGATCGACAATTCGGGCATTGAGGGCATTCAGCAGCTGCTGCGCGACCTCAATGAGAGGGTTGACATACAGACCGTGAAGGTGGACGCGCAGGGTCAGGAGGAGAGCACCAGCACCACGGCTTCGGTGATATCGAGTTTCCTGTTTACCACGCTGATATTCATGTTCGTAACCATATACGGGGCCATGGTGATGCAGAGCGTGCTCGAGGAGAAGACCTCGCGCATAGTGGAGATTATGGTATCGAGCGTTAAGCCTTTTCAGCTGATGCTGGGCAAGATACTCGGCATATTCCTGCTCGGCCTTCTCCAGATATCGTTCTGGGGTTTGATGTATGTGGTGATAATGGGTGTTGTGTCGGCCATGTTTCCCGAGGGCAGCGCTCAGCACGGTATTGTGGAGAGCATATCAGCTACGGTAAACACTCTCCCCATGGGCGAGATGGTGGGCATGTTCCTTGTGTACTTTGTGGGCGGATTCTTGCTCTTTGCGTCGATATACGCGGCTGTGGGCGCCAGCGTAAATTCCATGGAGGAGGCTCAGCCGTTCTACATGCCTATAATGCTGCTGATGATGTTCGGATTTTACGCCGGCATATACAGTGTGGAGAATACCGACGGCCCACTTGCCTTCTGGTGCTCCATGATTCCTATTACCAGCCCTATTGTGATGATGGTGAGGATTCCTTTTGGAGTTCCGCTCTGGCAGGAGCTGGTGTCGCTGGCGGTGCTGTATGTATCGGCATTAGCTGTACTCTGGCTGGGAGCCAAGATCTACCGGATAGGCATATTGATGTATGGCAAAAAACCTACGATAAGGGAAATATTAAAATGGATATCTTATAAATAATTTTTGCAAAAAACGTTTTTTTATTTGGAAACTTACGATTAATTTTGCAAACGATTATAAATGTGTAATTATCGACCCCAATGAGCAGTAAACAGAACCGCATAAGTCTCATCGCCAATATCATTGAGAATGAGACTGTAAGATCGCAGCAGGATATTATTGACAAGCTTACCGAGCAGGGCATAGAGCTTACCCAGGCCAGTCTGTCGAGGTATCTAAAGGAGATACAGGCCTCCAGGATTCCTGACGGCCAGGGCGGCTATGTGTACAAACTGCCCACCGCCAAGAGCGAGCAGAATTCCACTATCACCGACCAGGTGCAGAGCGTGGAGTTCGCGGGCCCCAATATGGTGGTGTTCCGCACGGGCGCGGGCTATGCCAATGCCGTATCCGTGCAGATAGACGCCAAGCACCTGTCCATAGTGGCCGGCACAGTATCCGGCGACGACACCATCCTGATGATAATCCGCGACGGCTACACCCGTCAGCAGGTACGCCAGATCCTCGTCCAGGAGTTTCCTTATATCAAGGACAAGATTCTGAATGAGTAGAGAATTGATATTTTTTTATCAAAAAGCCGGCTTTTTTTGCAGAAGGCCGGCTTTTTTTGTGGCGCTATTTTGCCGGGAAGGGGTATTTTTAGGCGATTGTGGCAAAATAGTGGGTGCTTATTTTGCCGGAATTGATATTTTTTATAGCTTTGTGGCAAAATAAGGATTTGAAATTATGAGCGAACTGATTGGAAGAAAGGAATATATAAGAGAATTCGAGGATTTGTATAAATCAGGAAAATCCGAATTCGTAGTGGTATATGGCAGACGCCGTGTAGGCAAGACCTTTATGATTAACCAAATATTAAAAGATAAATTTACATTTTATCATACAGGATTGTCGCCATTGGAGCTGGAGAATGAGCAATTGGCAGAAAAACAACTCCAGAATTTCAGCTCGTCGCTCAAGCATTACAATATAGATTTCGACAGCAAGCCTCAGGGTTGGTTTGAGGCGTTCGACATACTTAGAGACCATCTCTCAAAAACAAACAATGGGGAGCGTCAGGTAGTATTTATCGACGAAATGCCTTGGCTGGATACTCCACGCTCAGGTTTCATCACAGCATTCGAGCATTTTTGGAATGGCTGGGGCGCTCAGCAGGACAATCTAATGCTGATAGTAAGCGGTTCAGCCACAAGCTGGATTTCAAACAAACTTATAGACAACCACGGCGGTCTCTACAATAGGATTACAGCAGAATTTTACCTGAAACCTTTCACACTTGGCGAATGTGAGGAGTATTACAGGAGCAACAATATAAACCTCGACAGACTCACACAATTGCAATCTTATATGGTGTTTGGAGGGATTCCATATTACCTGTCCCTATTCAACAAGCGCTACAGTCTGGCCCAGAATATCGACAAGCTGATGTTCGAGAAGAAAGGCAAACTCCATAATGAGTTCTCGCATCTGTTCAGGTCTCTGTTCATAAACCCTGACGACTATCAGAAAGTGGTAAGGGCACTGAGAAACGGAAGCCTTTCGAGAAAACAGATTGCGGACCAAACCCGAATTCCATACGGAGGAGGACTCACAACCATACTCAAATCGTTGGAGGAGAACAATTTCATAGAAAGCTACATTGGGTATGGTCAATCGTCGAGAGATACCAAATACAGGCTTTCGGACCCATACATAATATTCTATCTGAAATTCATCGACGGCGAGAAGAATATCGACCCAAGATATTTCGAGAGCAAGTATTCCTCACCCGAGATCAACAGTTGGTTTGGACTTGCATTTGAGAGGGTCTGCCTCGCCCATATCAGCAAGATAAAGAAGGCTCTGGAGATAGGTGACGTGAATGTGAAATATTACTCGTGGCAGAGCAAACAGCCTGACAACCACTCTCAGATAGACTTGCTGATAGAGCGCGCCGACCGTGTGATAAACATTTGCGAGATAAAATTCTCAAGCAAGGAATTCAGCATCGACAAGGAATGTGACGCCGACATCCGCCGAAAAGCAGTCTCGTTCATAGAGCAAAACAAAATTAAGGCAGATATAAAACTGACAATAATAACCACATACGGCTTGCAGGAGAATATGTATTCCGGACGTGTGCAGAATGTGGTGGTAATG
>JAZUEG010000569.1:0-3626 GCA_045640025.1 Bacteroidales bacterium | reverse complement strand
TCCGTGCGTCTCTACGAGCGCAAATCCGTAAAACCATCGTATTGTGTTGGTTTTCAGAGAATATGCATGTAGAGACGCACGGACGTGCGTGTGATTTTTTTTATTATTACATATCCTCCATCGATAGCCCAGTAACTTCCAGCTTGTATTTGCCGAATTCTGCCTTGGGGAGTTTCTCAAAATAATGTAAATGGCTATTTATATAAATGACAATTTATATTGTTGGGGTTAATTTAGAATAATACCAAATAAAAAAAAGGTTTCAATCCTGTGGTTTGGCAGGATTGAAACCTTTTTTTGGGGAGCGTAGAGACGCACGGCCGTGCGTCTCTACAATAAGGCGTGATATTTTTTTATTCCTGCATCTTCTCCAATATAGAAGTTGTGGAGTATCCATCCACAAAGCTGATGATTACGGTCTCGCCGCCGTGGGTCTTTACGTGGTCGTAGCCTACCACCTCCTCGGCCTTGTAGTCGCCGCCTTTGGCAAGTATGTTGGGAGAGGTAAACTCTATGAGTTTCAGAGGAGTGTCCTCATCGAAACCTACCACGGCATCCACCCATTGCAGGGATGCGAGCACCTCGGCGCGGGCCATCCAGTCGTTTACGGGACGGTTTTCGCCCTTCAGCCTCTTTACCGATGAGTCGCTGTTGAGGCCCACTATCAGCCTGTGACCAAGCTGAGCGGCCTCGGCGAGATATTCCACGTGGCCGCGGTGCAGGATGTCGAAACATCCGTTGGTGAATACTATCACGTCGCTCAGCAGTTTCCATCCGCTTATCCTGTGCAGGTAGCCGGGATCATCTATGGATGTGAATATCTTGTTCTTTATGATTTCCAGTTTGGTAGCCATAGTTACTTGATAATTCTGTTGGTTCTGGTATCAGGGAAAACTACAGATGGTTTAAAAGACTTAGCCTCCTCAAAATCCATTGTGGCGTATGATATTATTATCACAATATCACCCACCACTACCTTGCGGGCGGCAGGCCCGTTCAGGCACACGCATCCACTGCCGCGCTCGCCCTTTATCACGTATGTCTCCAGACGCTCGCCGTTATTGATGTTCACCACCTGCACCTTCTCGTTCTCTATGATGTTGGCGGCCTCCATCAGCTCCTCGTCTATGGTGATGGAGCCTATGTATTCCAGGTTGGCCTGGGTTACCGAAACGCGGTGGATTTTGGATTTCAGTACTTCTATGTTCATTTCTATAATTATAGGAGGATGTTGTCGATGAGTCTTGTCTTGCCGTCATATACTGTAATGCAGATTACCGCGTTTACAGGCTTGTCGCCGGGAATGGGCTGTAGGGTATCCTTGTCGGCTATCTCCACGTATTCCAGACAGAGGTTGGCGTCGCTGGCTATCTGCTTGGCTATGAAATCGTTGATCTCCTTCTGAGTTGCGCCCTTGTCGCTCATTTCCTTGGCTGCGAATAGGGTCTTCGATATCAGGAGGGCGGATGTTCTCTGCTCGGCGCTCAGGTGCTGGTTTCTGCTTGAGAGGGCCAGACCGTCGTCGGCGCGCTTTATGGGGCATGATATTATCCTGTCGCTCATCTCGGGCATATACTTTCTGGCCATGGCTCTCAGCACTGCTATCTGCTGATAGTCTTTCTGACCGAAATAGGCGTGGTCGGGCTCCATTATCTTGAAGAGCTTGCTCACTACCTGACATACTCCGTTGAAGTGTCCCGGACGGAACTTGCCCTCCATCACCTCGGCTACTGGCCCTAACTCAAACTGGCGGGTGTCTTCCTCGGGATACATTTCAGCTACAGATGGTGCAAAGAGGATATCGGCCTCGTATTCCTCCAGCAGGCGCACGTCGGCCTCCAGGTCGCGGGGATATTTCTCGAGATCTTCCTTGTTGTTGAACTGGGTAGGATTCACGAAAACGCTTACGGCAGTTATGTCGTTCTCCCTGTTGGATATCTCAACGAGGGATGCGTGGCCCTTGTGCAGGGCTCCCATTGTGGCTACAAAGCCAATCTTATTGCCCTGACGGCGCAAATCGGCGAGTCTCTTCTTCAGCGGCTCTATTTCATAGAAAATTTCCATTGTCGCAATTCAAAAATGTAATATTTTCCGCAAAGGTATATAAAAACAATAAAACAACGAAAGAAAATAAATGAATAAAAGATTAAATGAGAGGTTCATTTACTCTTTTATTCATTTATTCATTCATTTAGCTATTTTATTCCGCTGATTTTCTTCTGCCAGTTCCATGCGTTGAGCAAGGTCTCCTTGAGAGGCACCTGAGCCTTCCAGCCGAGTTCCTGGTTGGCGAACGATGTATCGGCCCAAACCTTCTCGATATCGCCCTCGCGGCGGCCAACGATCTTGTAGTTGAGCTTTACTCCGGTGGCCTCCTCGAATACCTTGATGAGCTGGAGCACACCGAGACCGTTGCCTGTGCCGATGTTGAAGAACTCCACGTCCTTCTTCTGCTTGCCCTCCTCCATGCGGCGGATGGCGGCTATGTGGGCGTTGGCCAGGTCTATGATGTCGATGTAGTCGCGGATAGGAGTGCCGTCAGGAGTATTGTAGTCGTTGCCGAATACGCTCAGGCACTCGCGGATTCCGGCCGCGGTCTGAGTGATGAACGGAATCAGATTGGCCGGCACTCCCAATGGCAGCTCGCCGATGAGCGATGATGGGTGAGCGCCCACTGGATTGAAGTATCTCAGGCAGATGGCGTGGAGCTCGGGGTTCACCTTTATATAGTCCTTGATGATCTCCTCGTTGATCTGCTTGGTGTTGCCGTATGGCGAGAGCGCTGGCTGTATAGGGCTCTGCTCTGTTACAGGCAACACCTCTGGCTGTCCGTAAACCGTGCACGATGACGAGAACACGAGGTTGGGGATATTGAACTCCTTCATGGCCTCCAGGATGTTGATTACGCCGTTGATGTTGTTGCGGTAATACTTGAGCGGAATCTTCACGCTCTCGCCCACGGCCTTGCTGGCTGCGAAGTGTATGATGGATTCTATGCCCTCAAACTGTTTGAGGAATGCGAAAAGCTCCTCCTTGTTTGATACATCAACCTTGCCGAAGTGTGGACGCACGCCTGTAATCTTGGCTATGTTGTCAACCACATCCTCCGACGAGTTGCTCAGGTTATCTACTATGATTACCTCGTAGCCCTTCTGCTGAAGCTCTACTGTGGTGTGGCTGCCTATGAAGCCTGTGCCACCTGTAACGAGTATCTTTCTCATTTCTGTATATTTTTAGTAATGTGTTAGCTGGTACGAAAAACCACGTCAAAGATAAAAAAAATCAATCCAAATTGTAATACAGACAGAAATTTTTTTATAAATTTGCGCCAATATTAATCCACAACAACGAAAACTATACGCAAACATGGCAAATTTAGCTTCCATACTAAAAGATATCCTCCTCTTTGAGGACAGCATCACCATTCCCGGTTTCGGCACATTCGAGACCACATACCAGTCGGCCCAGCTCGACGAGAAGACCGGTGTGATCCATCCTCCCACCAAGTCGGTGAAATTCAACTCCGCCAAGACCGAGGACCCCGACGGCAAGCTCGCCAAGGCCGCAGGCAAGGTAGGAATCACCGAAAAGGAGATAGCCCCTTTGGTAGAGGAGTTTGTAGGTGC
>JAZUEG010000568.1:0-2144 GCA_045640025.1 Bacteroidales bacterium | reverse complement strand
TAGGCTTTGCGTTGTAAGAGCAGAAGCTCTCGATAGCCTTACCTGCCGACTATCCGAATACCACTGGCTCGATGTAGCCCCAGTCGCCTGAGATAGAGTCGAGCTTGTAGGTCTCCCAAAACTCTGCGAAGATCTTGTCTTTCTTGTAAACCATCTGAGAGAAATCCACGAGGATAACGATAGGCTCGCCTACAATCTTCCAGCGGCCGATGCGCACGCGGATGTCGCTGCGGTTCATCATCTCTCTCCAGTCAGAGAACAGGTTCTTGTCCTCCACGAACTCTGGATTCTCCTCAGTATTCTGCCAAATATCGGGGCCAATCATTATGAGATTGTCACCGTAGAAGGCTTTCATTGTCTGAGCCTTGGTGGAAACGACAGTATGGATACCGCCCACCTTGTTGCAGACCTCCCAACTGGTCTCAAATACGTAGTCGGGAATAAGTTCTGTTGATGCCATAATTAGTAATTAATGTATATATTTTTGAAAAAGACAAAAGGGCATCAATCTTCCGATTACCAATTTGCCAAGGTTATTATACATGCCTAAAATATTTCACGAGCCTAAATTAGTCATAAAAATACTGACTACAAAATTTTGAGTGTTTAATTTTGTATTAAAGTTTTTTAACAATCATGTTACCAGTACATAAAACTTGACAAAAAATCTATCTTGCCATCAGCCGGTCGTCGTTCATGCGGCCCATGTACTGCTGTATTATTGCCTTTAGGTATGCGAGCTGATACGTTACATCCACCGTGCCCAACAGATTGTGTTTCAGCAGTCTGTCGTCGATAGAATATACCGACCTGAGACTGTCGCCATCGTACTGGATAAAATATCCGTCCATGAGCAGCTGATACATTCCGTTGAAATAGCTGACGGCGAAAGTCCCGCTGGGCGGAGTGGAGAGCAGATCCACGCCAAACGAGATGTATGGCTTGGGATAATGCAGATAGCCGAGCACTGTGGGCATCACGTCTATCTGCTGGGCAATGCCGGGACGATCGCCCACGAGGGTGCTGTCGCCGGGAGCGTAGAAAATCACCGGACCGGCAAAAAGGCCGAGATCTGTCTGATACTCATCGTGGTCGGATAGATTTGTGTGGTCGCTGCAGATTACGAACAGCGTATTCTGGAACCATGGCTGACGGCGGGCATTGTCGAAGAAACGGCGGAGCGCATTGTCGGTGTACCTGACGCACTTATGAATCTCTATGCCCTCCTCGGGGAATTTGTCTCGGTATTTTTCGGGTATCTGATACGGATGATGATTGCTGGCTGTGAATACGGCAGTCATGAAAGGCTCCTGCATCTTGCCCATCTCGTCGGCGTAAAACTGGAGAAAAGGCTCGTCCCAGATGGCCCAGAAACCATCGAACTCGCTCTCGCCACCGTACTGCGGAGCCTCGTCAAACTCGGTGCGGCCGTAATATTTCTGGAACCCAGTGGCGTTGGCAAAAGCCTGGAAACCCATGCTTCCGTTCTTGGCACCGTGGAAGAATGCTGTCTGATAGCCCGCGCTTCCAAGCTCCACGGCCAGACCGTCGAGATGGTTCAATGCCGCCGGGGTCAGGAAAAACGGCTCTATAAAATAAGGTATGCCGCTCAGCACGCTCGGCATTCCGTCGATGGACTTGCGGCCGTTTACGTAGCTGTGCTGGAATATCAGCGAATGCTGTATCAGGCTGTCGATGAAAGGAGTGTAGCCCTTGTAGGTGCTGTCTTCCAGCCACTTGTTGTAGGCGCCTATGTATTCGCGGCCAAAACTCTCCACTATGAGCACCACAACGTTTTTGCGAGCAAACTGCACCGTATCAGCTACAGGAATATGAACTGGAGAATACACCGCGGCCAGGCTCTCCTCGGTATCGAAATACTGCGGCTTTACGAAAGGTTTCTTGCCGATGGTGCGGATAATGCTGAACGGCGTATTGAGTATCAGCGGAGCCTGTATGGGGTTCTGGATATACTGGTTGGCATTGCTGATGGTGATGGGGCGCGTGCTGCGGTCGATGCCTCCGCGCATACCGGCCATGCAGAGCAGCACCACCGCGGCCGCCGTAACTATGCGGTAAGAGTAATAGCCTATGTGCTGGAGCGCACCGCTGATGGCGCGGTTGCAGAGCGGCCTGCGGTATAG
>JAZUEG010000567.1:0-4449 GCA_045640025.1 Bacteroidales bacterium | reverse complement strand
CTTTTTTACATCATGCCAGCTGATGTCGATATTTTGTGTAAGATCCGCAAACTCGGTGCTCTTGGCCACAAGCTGCATTTCCAGATTGCTGTTCTCTATCAGAAGGTCGTTGTAGTTGGATACACGTTTCGACGCCGGTTTGCCGGATTCCTCCTTTATTATTCTCGAGTTTTCTATCAGCTTGGCGTGAAGTTCCAGAATCTCGGGATCGGTGCAGCTGCGGATGTAGGAGTTGAACTCCTTGCTCGATGACAGCAGAAGTCCCTTCGATAGGAGTTCCATGTCGTAGCTCGATCCCACATATTTCGATTTGGGAAGATTCAATGCCGATGTAAAGTAAATATCCAATATAGGATCTATATTTATCTGATAGTCATGCAGTCGCTGTCTCTCGGTCATGAACGAGAACTGATGTTTCAGCAGTTTCTTCTTTATCTCCAGAATCTTGTCGAGCGTAATGGCCATCGAGTCGGTTTGTCCCGTCTTACTGTACGCAAGCGCCTTCGATATCATCAGCTTGTAATACATTTCGTTGTCATCGCCTATGTTTTTGTTATATATATTGCTGATACGTTGCAGATTGACAAGCGCGTTTTCGTTTTCGCCCAACTGCTGGTAGGTATCTGAAAGAAGCTGAAGCACCGATGCGTATTCCATCGACTGAGAGCCGTAAATCGACAGCGCCGTCAGCTCTGCCGCCTCAAAATAGAGTTTTGCGTCGCTGTACTCCTCGTTTTCCCAATAGAGCTGACCTATGGTCCTCAGGATGGCGAGACCCTCGTAGTTGTTGCGTCCCACGGCTTCCTCCAGACGGTTGAGTATCAGGTTCAGGTGTTCTATCGTCTTGCTGAATCCGAATTTTTCCCTGGCTGATACTACGTAGTTCATCAGCTCTATCATGCGTGCCTTTATCTTGGGGTCCAGGCTGTTGTTGCCTACAATGGCGCGTATCAGAATCTCCGCGTCCCTGATGTCACGGCCCGTATTCGGGAGCGGAATCCCTTCCGACGTGGCTATGGCTTTCACAACTTTCAGCTTGTAATACTGGTCGTTTTCGTAGTCGCCCAGATTCATGTATGCCTGCGCCACATTGTTGAGCGATGCCATATACTGGTCCGACAGGGTGTCGTTTTTCTCTTTCATTATGTCGAGCACATTGCTGAAACAGTCGAGGCTCTTCTTGGTCTCCGATATCTTGGAGTAGCAGTATCCCAGTCGGTTGATGTTTTTGATGTATGCCTCCATGTTTGGGATTCCGCTTTTCTCCATGGCAGATACGGTTTTCTGTCCAAAATCCAGCGCAATAGTGTAGCGTCCCATGTTCATATTGTAGAGAAACTGCTCCTCAAGGTATTCTGCCGACGATTTGTCGCGCCTCTTGGTGTTGGATACGCCATTGTATAGCTCCAGATATTCGTTTCGTTTTTCGGCCTGTCCCATAGCTCCGTATATCTGCGAAATCTGCATCAGGCAGTTCTTGTATTCGGCGTGCGATGTGCCGTAGAGCTGTTCCAGCAGTTCCAGCCGGTGGAGGTCGGAGCTCAGTGCCTCGTTGTATTTGCTGGCCGAAATGGCGGCTGCCGAATATATCTGCGCAGTCTGGCAGAATGGCTCCGAAACTTCGCCGTCCTTGCTTTTCTGTACTTCCATTAGCTCTTCCATCAGGTTCATGCAGCTGATGGCGTCCTTGCTGTTCAGCATCGTTTTGCCGAGCTCGTGGAAATACTTGCAGGTGTATTCGTCCCAGGCAAGCACAGTCCAGCTGTCGATTGTTTTCAGGAGTTTTACGGCGGTCTCGCAGGTATTTTTCCACGTATCAGCTGATATAAAATCTATGTATTCCTCTCCGGCCCAGGCGCTGAAAAGCTTGCTGAAGTATTTCCGTGAGTTTTCGAAATCTCCGGTCTTGGCGTACTCCACGGCTATGGTGTTCTGCATGTCGATGTAGTTGTCGGTGGAGTTGGCCTCCTGGAATATATCAGCTAATTCCATGAAACATTCGAATCCCTTCTTTGGATTGGTGTGCATGTAATAGTTTCCGAGGGTGTTCAGCACATCGGCGTAGTCCTGCCTGTAGCCGGTGAGTTTGGCCTTTACGAGCACGGACTTGGCTTTCTCGGCCGATTCGATGGCCTTGCCGATGTTTCCGCTGCCGGCGTACTGATTGGATTGCGCCATCAGCTGGCTAAATTCCTCCGGGCTCTGCGCCATGGAGGCTATGCTTATAATTATGGCTACAAGTGTAGAGAGTGCTTTTTTCATGGTATTAGCTGATACAATATAAATTTATTCGTCCTTTCCGTAGAGTCCCTCGTTTAGGATTTCCATGTACTCGCGGTAGCTGATGGTGACTCCGCCGAGGGATTTGGTGTGGCTGTTTTCCACCTGCGAGTCTATGAGCATTCCGTGGTTTTCCACCATGAATGCGCAGAGAGCGTAGAATGCGAGTTTGGATGTGTTGGTCTCCTTGTGGAACATGCTCTCGGCGTAGAAAATCCTGCCGAGCATAAGTCCGTAGAGACCGCCCACGAGCTTGCCTGTCTGCTTGTTCCAGACCTCGATGCTGTGGGCGTATCCCTGGCGGTGGAGCTCGGTGTAGGCCTCTATCATATCGGGGCCCAGCCAGTCGAAATCGTCGCCGCCGTGCACCTCGGCACAGCTGTTGATTACGCCCTCAAAATCGTTGTTGAAGCTTATTTCGTAGAGGTCCTGGGTCTTGTTGATGAATCGCCTCGTGGAGCGCGATATATGCACCCGGTCGGGGAAGAATACGAACCTCTCCAGCGGGCAAAACCACTGGATGGGAACGGGCTCGCCGTCTTTCAGCTGGTCGCCGTAGGCTTCCCTCTTGTAGGCGTACCATGGAAAAATTCCGTGGGTGTAGGCCAGCAGAAGGCGGTCTACGGAGAGGTCGCCGCCGATTGCTATGCATCCGTCCTCGTCGCCGCCGTAGGGATCTGGAAACACAAGGTCCTCGGATAGTTGGTATATCATTGTTTACTAAATTTATTTTATAACAAACTTTTCGCCGTCGTAATCCACTTTTGCCGTGCCGCCTTTCTTGAGTTTTCCGAAAAGGATCTCGCGCATCAGCAATGGGTTAACCGCCTGATTGATTACCCTGTCGATCTCGCGGGCTCCGTATTGCGGCGAGAATCCGCGTGATAGAAGTTCGCCATTAGCTGCCTGGGAAATCTCCAACGTAACATTCTTGGCGGAGAGGCGGTCGCTGAGCTCGCTGATTTTTTTGCCGAGTATCAGCTTGGCCATCTGCTCGTTGATGTCGTTGAAGAGTACTGTGGCTGTAAGTCGGTTGATGAATTCGGGCTTGAATGTCTTCTTGACCGCGGTCATCATGGCCGAGCCCACCGATGCGCCGTTGAATCCCACTGTGGCCTGATGCGCGTACTGTGCGCCGGCGTTGGATGTCATTACGAGTATCACGTGGCGGAAGTCGGATTTCTGGCCCTTGTTGTCGGTGAGCGATGCGTAGTCCATTATCTGGAGCAGGATGTTGTAGATGTCGGAATGTGCCTTCTCTATCTCATCGAGCAGGAGCACGCAGTTGGGATTCTTGCGGATGGCGTCGGTCAGGAGTCCGCCGTCGTCGTAGCCCACGTATCCGGCCGGGCTTCCTATGAGCTTGGCCACGGTGTGTTTCTCGGTGTATTCGCTCATGTCGAATCGCACGAGCTCCAGGTTGAGCTCATTGGCAAGCACTTTCACGATCTCGGTTTTGCCCACGCCGGTCTGTCCCACAAATAGGAGAGAGGCTATAGGTTTCTGACCGTCGAGAAGGCCGGCCTTGCTCATCTGAATGCTCTCTACCACCTGGCGCACGGCCTCGTCCTGTCCGTAGATTTTGGCCTTGATGTTTTCCTCGAGGCTGTAGAGCATACGGCTCTCGTCGTCGTTGTCGAGGTCGGGAAGGTTTTTCAGCTGACAGACTTTCTGTATCATCTCGGCTATCAGCTTCTTCTCTACCCACTGCGATTTCTTGCGCTCTCCGTCCATTTCGGTTAGCGGATGGATTTCGCGGTATGCGCCGGCCTCGTCTATGAGATCGATGGCTTTTTCGGGCAGATGGCGGTTGGTGATGTATTTCTGGCTGAGCTCCACGGCGTAGCGCGCTATCTGTTTCTTGTTGCGGTAGGTTACGTGGTGGAATTTCTCGTAGAGCGGAAGCAGGGCCTCCATTATCTGGGTGCACTCGTCGGCCGATGGCTCGTGGATTTCCACGGTCTGGAATCTGCGCGTGAGTCCCTTGTTTTTCTGTATCCGGCGGCTGTATTCCTGGAATGTGGTGGTGCCTATGAACCTTATGTTTGGCCTGTCCATGTACTGCATGAGCATCTGAGAAGCGTCGTTGCTGTTCTCGGAATTGGCGCCCATGCCCACCATTGTGTGGATGTCGTCGATGTATACCACGGCGTGTTCCGATTGCGATAC
>JAZUEG010000566.1:0-3480 GCA_045640025.1 Bacteroidales bacterium | reverse complement strand
GACGAGCAGACCAAGCAACTTGACGAGCAGACCAAGCAACTTGACGAGCAGACCAAGCAACTTGACGAGCAGACCAAGCAACTTGACGAGCAGAAAAAACTTCTTGAAGATAAAGACCGTAAAATGGCCAAAAAACTTTTTTCTACTGGTGATTCTGTAGAATCTATTGCTGAGTTCTTGAATATTGATGTTGAGGAAGTAAGAAAGTATGTTCTATAAAATGTAGAACTTACATTGACAAGTTTCTGCATGTATTCAAAAAATCTTTTCAAAGCCAATCTGGGAACCATTGATCAGATATCGGCTGCAATGTAATTAAGGACGAACTCTCAAATTACATTATCGACAAGGAAAGGTAAATACAAACAATCACGCACGTCGAAAAAATATTCCGCCGTGCGTGATTATTTTCATCCCATCACCTCCTTGTGATATTCCACCAGTCTCTGGATGGGTTTCTGAATGATGGTGGAGATCGTAAGGCCGTGGAAACGGGCCGCGTCTTTCAGGATGTCCTCAAAATTGGCCGCTATGGAGCCCACAAAACCTATGTTGTAGGATTTTGGGCGGTTGAGCCTTACGATGTTGCGGTTCAGGAACAGGTCAAACTCGCATAGCACCAGGTTGCGGAATATCATATCGTTGATGTGGTCGTGGATGAATGGCACAAACTGGGCCAGAAACTGCGCGGGACTCTCGCTCCTGTAGGCTCCGAATATTATGTCCTCGTATTTCATCATGGTCTCCTTCTCAAACAGCTCGCGGTACTCGTCGGGAATCTCGCGCTTGTATATGGCGTTTACCAGGCGCTTGCCTATGGAGGCTCCGCTGCCCTCGTCGCCCAGGATATAGCCCATCGGCGGAATCTTTTCCACTATCCCGCCGTTCTGATATACGCCCGAGTTGCATCCCGTGCCCAGAATGGCCGCAATGCCGCTGTCGGTCTTGAACAGGGCGCGTCCGGCTCCCACGAGATCGTCGAAGGTGCTTACCTCAGCTTCCGGGAAAAAGAACTTGAGCGCCGATGATACCTTGTCGGACGCCTCGCCCCCCATGCAGCCGGCTCCGTAAAAAAACACCTGATGTATGGTGCCGGGCATCACGTTGGGCTGTGTGGCGCTCTTGATGGAAAATGTAATGTTTTCGCTGCTGGAGTGTACGGGGTTGAACCCCAGCCCGGAGAAATATTCTACGTGGTCGCCGTCTATTACGGCCCAGTCGCATTTGGTGGTTCCGCAGTCTGCTATCAGTATCATTTTTCTTGTTTTTTTATAGTATTTTTAGTCCCATTACTGTAATATCGTCGCGCTGTTCCTCTCCGTCCATAAAATCGTCGAGGGCCTTCTCCAGCAGAGTCTTCTGTTCGGCCATGTTTAGCCCGTGGTTTCGGGATATGGTCTCTATCAGCTTCTTGCGTCCAAAACGCTTGCGCTCCTTGTTGTTCTGGTCTATTATTCCGTCGGATGTCATGTAGAACATATCGCCCGGGTGCGGCTCTATGGTGTGGCAGGTGAACACCTTGTCGGCGGCGTTGTTGTATCCGCCTATCGAGAGGCGGTCGGCAGAGTGTGTCTCGATTTCGCCGGTCTGGCTGTGGAAGTGGTAGAGCGAGTTTTTGGCTCCGGCGTATACCACTTGCCGGCATCTGCCGTCGGGCTCCATGTCGAATCTGCACAGGGCCATGTCGAGGCCGTCGTCGTTCAGGTTCTGTGTCTGGTTCAGCGACTGCATTATCTCCTTGTGGAGGCTCGATAATATGGCGTTGGGCTCGTATATTCCGTTCTTTATTATTATATCGTTTAGCAGGATGTTGCTTATCAGGCTCATAAAAGCTCCCGGCACTCCGTGGCCCGTGCAGTCTATCACGGCCGCGAATATTTTATTGGGCATTAGCTGGCTGCCTATGGTCTTGAACCAGTAGAAATCGCCGCTCACTATGTCCTTGGGGCGGAATACTATCATGGCGTTGAAATACCTGTTCAGCTCCTCCTCGTGCACCAGGATGGCGTCCTGTATGGTCTTGGCGTATCTTATGGATCCGTTGATGGCGTTGTTCTTGATGCGCAGCTGATGGTAGTCCTTGGCCTTCTCCAGCGCTATGCTCAGATACGATGTTATCATGCGGAGGTTGGCGCGGTCGGTCTTGGTGTATGTGTCGCGGTCCATGCATCCCACCACCAGTACGCCGTTTATGTGGCTGGCCTCGTGGATGGGCAGTATGAAGAGTGTGCCGAATGGCTCGCCCTCTATGTTGCGGAATATGGATTCGGTGCATTGTTCGCCGGTCAGGTATTGGTCTTCGGTGCAGCTGAAACATTTGGTCTCGGCCGTGCTCTCGCCTATGGGTACAGCTAATGGCTCCTGTTCTGCAAATCCGTGCTTTATGTTGTTGAATTCCAATGTGTTCTTGCTCTGACTGAATGTTCCCATCGCAAAAAAGTCCATCTTGCACATCATCTTGATGTGGCTGTAGGCCAGGTATACGATGTTGCGCACATCAAACGAGCTGGTGATCTGACGGCTGAGGTCGTTGAGTATCAGTGTGTTGTTCAGCGATTTCTCTATTTCCTCTTTCTGAAACTCCAGCGCCTCGGTGCGCTCCTTTACGGTGCGCTCCAGTATTATCTGGTTTTCCCTCAGGCTGCGTGTGCGCATCCAAAGGGTCAGCAGTATCAGACCTATTGCTATTAGCAGGGTGAGCGATACAAACCACCATGTGCGGTAGAATGGCGGACGTATTATCACCTTGAGCGGGCGGATGTCGGATTCTATGCCGTCGGAGTTGCGGCATTTCACCAGGAATGTGTACTCGCCCTGGTCGAGGTTGGTGAATGTTACCTCGTGGCGGCTGCCTATGTCTATCCAGTCTTTGTTGAATCCGTCCATCTTGTAGGCGTACTGGTTGCCGCCCTCGTTTACGAAGTTCAGCGATGTGAATTCTATGGTGAATGTGCTCTGGTTGGAGTTCAGCACTATCTTGTCGATGGCCTCGGGAGCCTTCTTGAGCGGCGACTCAGGGTCCTGAGGGGTTACACGGTTGTAGTTGATGAGCATTCCGGTAATGGTGGGCTCGGGCATGTGGGTTACGTCGCGTATCTCGTCGGGCCTGAAGTATGTGAATCCGTTGGCCATGCCGAAATACATGGTGCCGTCGTCGGCCTTGTGTGCCGCCCTTATCATGAAATTCTCGCTCAGCAGTCCGTCAGATGCGAGGTAAGTCCTTATCACCACGCCCTTCTCGGGGTCAAATTTAGATATTCCCTTGGCTGTGGATATCCAGAGCAGGCCGGTGTGCTCGTCTTCCAGTATGCCCTTTATCACGTCGCTCTGCAGGCCGCAGTCGCGTCCGTATCTTTCAAACTGGCCGCTGCCGATGTCGAATCTGTTCAGGCCCGAGCAGGTGCCTATCCAGATGCGTTTTTTCCTGTCCACGCAGAATGTGTATACCCAGTTGTGCGACAGGAAGTCGGAGGCCAAGCG
>JAZUEG010000565.1:0-3456 GCA_045640025.1 Bacteroidales bacterium | reverse complement strand
ACATAGTAATGCAAAATTAGTTAATTTTATCGAGGTGACAGTAATGTTGCCTCGATTATTTTTTCATCAACTAATTGCACTTTCAATTAGAACTTAAGAGAAAAAAGAGTTGTTTTCGGTTTCCAAAATTAGGAAATTTGCAATCAATTCACAACTCCTCTTCTTTTATTTTTTTTTAAAGCATGGTTGTTTTCGGTTTCCAAAATTAGGAAATTTGCAATCAATTCACAACTTGTCAAGCATTGGATTTGGATCTTGTTAGTTGTTTTCGGTTTCCAAAATTAGGAAATTTGCAATCAATTCACAACTCCTCGCTCTCTGACGGCTGAGGTAGCAAGTTGTTTTCGGTTTCCAAAATTAGGAAATTTGCAATCAATTCACAACTCTGCTGCTGCTGTTTCGATTTTATGAATGGTTGTTTTCGGTTTCCAAAATTAGGAAATTTGCAATCAATTCACAACTTTCGTTCACATACAATAATCTCAATCCGCGTTGTTTTCGGTTTCCAAAATTAGGAAATTTGCAATCAATTCACAACCAGAAGGCAACGATGGAAAGAATGTTGAAGTTGTTTTCGGTTTCCAAAATTAGGAAATTTGCAATCAATTCACAACTCTACTGCGACTGCGGAGACAACATCAGCAGTTGTTTTCGGTTTCCAAAATTAGGAAATTTGCAATCAATTCACAACGAATTAATGTTTATTTTTTTTACTCATTTTATTATTTGTCGGGCCCCTGTGCCGACAACCGAGTAAGGCAATCTCTTCATCCTTATTTCTCGTTTCATACACCCGCATAAAAGTCTGCAAGCAACAAATCTTTTTTTTTGAATTTCAGCGAAATCTTTTTTATATTTGCCCTCTAAAACTGTAAGGTCACAAATTATGATTCAGGAAATCAGGATAAAGAATTTTTTGTCTTTTAAGGAAGAGACAGTCTTCAGTATGGAGGCTGTGGAGGGCGATGATCTCGACCTTGAGCGTCAGACGGTGGAGGTAGCGCCTGGTGTGCGCATTCTTCGCTTTGCTGCCCTGTATGGCGCCAATGCAAGTGGCAAGACCAATTTTTTCAAGGCTCTCAATGCGTTGCATTCCTTGAGTCTTGGTCTTGAGAAGAAATTGTCTAGTTATCCAAAATTTGAGTTCTGTGAATCCGAAAAACAAAATCCTACAAGTTTTGGTGTAACGGCTTGGATAGAGGATTGGGAAGATTACGGAAAATTCCACAAATGTGAGTATTCAATCGAGTTCACGAGACAAGAGATTCTTTCCGAAAAATTCCTTCTTGATGGAGAGGAGCTTTTTACAAGAACCAATGTTGAGGGTTTTTCAAAAATATCGTTTTCTGAAAAGGCCGACCTTTCCGAAAAGGCCAAAGGGTATATCGAGTTCAGTTGTCCCTCTCATATCACATTGTTGAATGTAATGTTCAATGCCAATATTCCTGAACGTATGACCAATTGGGCAATTTATGTGATAATGAAATTTGTGCAGAATTTCGCATTTGCACCTGTATCAGATACCAATGGTAATACATTGTCGCAGAATCTGGACGAGAATTTTGTACTTGATGTTTTCAGGCAAATCAATTTCGAGGTCACCGATATCCGTCGGGAGATCAATCCTTGGGGAGAATCGGTATTGCTGTTTACGCATACCACTGAAGAGAACGGCCAAAAGCAGACCCATACACTTAATTTGAAAAACGAGTCGGTGGGTACTGTAAGCTTTATGAATGTGCTTAGCGAGCTGTCGCAATTCCTCAAATTGGATCAGCCATTCATTGTCTGTCTGGACGAGCCTGACAACTCCTTGCATTTTCTTTGGTTCAAATATCTCATCGAGATGTTTCTCGACAAGGCGGATAAACACTGTCAGCTGTTGATAACTACCCACAATGCCGAATTGCTGGATTGCATCAACCGATGGCTGAGAGCAGATAGTATATGGTTTGTAAACAAGGATAGCAATACACTTGCCAGCGAGATGTATTCTCTTGTGGAGTTCAATGGATTCAATGATATCTCCTACCCAAGCAAGGCCTACTTGAATGGCTGTTTCGGTGCTATTCCTAATATTGACAAATAACAAGATAGGTCTATGGCAAGGAAACAGAATACAAGAAACACTGTTGTCGGCAATGGCAACTATGGGCCAAGCCTTCAGTAAGTTGGTCAAGTTTACGCGCAAATAGAAATATTCAGGTGGATTCTCAATTGATAGTAGAGGGCATCAGCGAGAGAAAATATTTCACAGCTTTGAAAGGACATTATCACTGCGCTTTCAATATCATTGGTGGCAGTAAGGATACAGATTCTTATTCCACGTGCAAAATCTCAATTGTCAAAAATCTGATGCTTGATGGAATCAGTTCAAATATCAAAAGCTATTATGTGGTTGATCTGGATAGAATTTATTTCGACAATATGATTAAGGAGGGCAAGGATTATGACAATTTGAAAAATTCATTTAGCGGCAATCCAAATGTTGTGTTTTGCGATTCCATGCCCACTTTCGAGATATGGCTTTTGATGCATTACCCAGAATACAATGTAAGACAATACAATAAATCTCAAGATGTGGAGAAGGAACTCTCTAAATATATCCCAAATTACCGAAAGACCAATGTGGATAATTACGATTTGTACTCTTGCGACAAATTGGGGCAGGCATGCCATACAGCCAAGACCCGGCGAAATATTTCTGATAACCAGTCTCATTCCAATGTTTGGAAACTAATCGACGATATGGATATATAATAACCCCCACCAATGCCCAATACCACCTACTATACCGCCCTTCTCAAACGCCTGGGGGACAGTGTTCCGCCTGAAGTGGAGAAGTTTTGCATGGGACAGATAGCCATGGAGGAGAATCCGCGCAAGGCCCTTGAGTATTTCGAGGAGTCGGCCTTGCTCGGATTCGCTTTGGCGCGTACATTCTACGCCTACGTGGTGCTGTGGGTGCTCAGGGATGATAGCCTCTACCACAAGGCCTGCGAGATTATGGATGGCGCTGATAATCAGAATTATGTCAACGACTTCTGCATGGCGCTGCGGCTCGATGGCGGAATAGGCACTGAGCCCGATCTCAGGCGTGCGTATCAGCTCTATACAAACCTGCGACCCTACAATGGTGACTATCAGTGGCCGCTTCAGGACCTCATCGACAGCCTTGTGATACGTCTGGCCGATGGGGGAGCGGTGGATTTCATGGGGCAGGCGCTTAGGTTCTTTCCCGGCGGACAGATCACGCCCACGCAGTATTTCCAATACCTGCGCCAACTGTTGGATAGTGCTGACGGTCAGGGATATGCCTACTCGCTTGCCGTCTGCTACCGCGATGGAGTAGGAGTAATGCCCGACCCCTCAAAGGCCCGGCATTACTTTGATATCTACGACAAATGGCATCTTGGCCAAATCCCCTAATCCCAGCTCTCGCCCTTGTGGAACGCA
>JAZUEG010000564.1:0-3216 GCA_045640025.1 Bacteroidales bacterium | reverse complement strand
CTTTTGCCTATGCGTCGAGCCCCCTCTATAAGTAATGCTGTCTTGCCTTGTGATTTTATCTTCCATTCCAATAATTTGGAGTATATTTTCCTTCTCATAATCAGATTGTTGTAAAAAAGTTTACACCTTTCCTAGGTTTGCTGATGCCGTAATTTTACACCTTTCCTAGGTTTGTTGATGTCGCAAATTTACACTTTTCCTAGGTTTGTTCAAAATTTTATGTTAGAAAATTTACTCCAATCTTCGGCGCACCAGTGATTTTGTGGGTGATTGTAAGGAGAAAACAATAAAAAATACCCTCTATAATCTGCCAAAACTATCATTTTTTATGGTGTTTTGGCAGGTTATAGAGGTATTTTTTGTATCTTTGTAGCAAATTTTAAGGCTATGATTATAGGTAGAGAACACGAAATCAAGGAGTTGATGAGGGCGTACGATTCCGAGTACTCGGAATTTGTGGCTGTATATGGGCGGCGACGAGTAGGAAAGACTTTTCTCGTAAGGGAAACGTTCGATTACAAGTTCACCTTCCAGTATTCCGGTGTGCATAATGAGTCATATAAAATACAGTTGAGGAATTTCCGTGACGCGCTAAAACTCAGCGGTATGAAAAAGGCGCATATCCCAACCGACTGGAGCGATGCGTTTTTTCAGTTGGGAGAGCTGATATCGCAATCTCCCAAGGGCAAGAAGGTGATCTTCATAGACGAGATGCCTTGGCTCGATACGCCACGTTCCAATTTCATATCGGCGCTCGAATATTTCTGGAATTCGTTTGCGTCGGCCAGAAAGGATGTGCTGCTGATAATTTGTGGCAGTGCCACCTCTTGGATTATCAACAAGATACTTAAAAACCACGGAGGTCTTCACAATAGGGTTACTTTCAGGATACACCTTCAGCCGTTTACTCTGCGGGAGTGCGAGCTTTACGCCAAGAGCATTGGCATCAGGGCCAGCAGATACGATATTATTGAGTATTATATGGTGCTTGGCGGAGTGGCTTTCTATTGGTCGAAACTAAACAAATCAATGAGTCTGGCTCAGAATATCGACAACTTGATTTTCAATAAGTCGGGATTCCTTCATAATGAGTTCAACGAGCTGTACGATTCTCTATTTAGCGAGCCTGAGTCTTACTTGAAGGTTATTGGCGCCTTGGGTACCATACGCGCTGGAATGACCCGCAGCGAGTTGATAGAGGAGGGGCAGATTACCAGCAATGGCAAACTGACTCGCATTCTGGAGGATTTGGAGGAATGTGGTTTTGTGAAGGAGTTGCCTACTTTGGGCAAGAATAAAAACGGAAATGTGATTTGCCTGATAGACAATTTCACGCTCTTTTACTATAAGTTCATAAAGAAAAACTCCGCCAACGACGAGCATTTCTGGACCAACAGTTACAATACAGCCACGCGTCTGTCTTGGGTGGGACTTGCGTTTGAGAGAGTTTGCTTTCATCACATTCCGCAGATTAAGAATGCCTTGGGAATATCCGGCGTATCTACTCAATATTGTGCCTGGCGCAAGATGGGCAAGGGCGACGAGAAAGGTGCTCAGATAGATTTGATTCTGGACCGCGCCGATAATATCGTAAATATCTGCGAGGCCAAGTTCTCTAAGTCGGAATTTGTGATCGACAAGGACTATTCGGAAAAGTTGGACAACAAGATAGAGCAGTTTGCCCGTTGTAGTGGCTCTGAAAAATCAATTCATCTTACAATGATCTCTGTATCAGGAGTTTCTCATAATGAATATTGGAATCAGGTTCAGAGCGAGGTGGTAGCCTCAGACCTTTTTTCTTGAAAAATACCCTCTATAAGTTGCCAAAACTATCATTTTTTGGGGTGTTTTGGCAGCTTATAGAGGGTATTTCCCAAAATTTACGAGTATAGCGCCTTTACGGCAGAAATGCCTCGCAATCCTTCGCCATTCCTTCCGTAATCTTTCCGTCTTCTATGGCCCAGATCCAGTCGGCGTATTTTTTTACGAGGTCCAGGTCGTGGGTGGTTATCAGGATGGATTTGCCATTAGCTGCCAGGTCTCTGAGCAGGTGCATCAGCTCTATTCTCGATTTGTAGTCGAGGAAGGCTGTGGGCTCGTCTAATATCATTATGGGTGTCTGCTGGGCTATGGCCTTGGCTATCAGGGCACGCTGTCGCTGACCGTCGGAGATTTCGGTGATGTAGCGGTCTTGTAGGTGGGATATTTTCAGTTGTTCCATGGCAGCTGATACGATTTTCTCGTCATCAGCTGACATCCTGCCGAAAAATCCCGTGTACGGCATACGGCCCATCGATACCAGGTCGTGGACGGTGATTAGGTCGTCTTGGATGCGGTCGGTGAGCACAAGGGAGAATGTGCGGGATTTCTGTGCGGCGGATAGGCTCGATGTGCTTGTCAGGCCCAAAAAAACTTCTCCCGAGATTGGCCTGATGGCTCCCGTGATGGTGCGGAGCAGGGTGGATTTTCCCACGCCGTTGTCCCCGATGATGCAGGTGAGACTGGATTCCGGCAGGTGGAATTTCAGGTTCTGCAATATCGGGGATTGGGCTGAGTATCCTATGGTGAGGTCTTGGGCGTGGAGTGTCATTATTTCTTTTTTCTAAGTATCAGTTTCTGACCCACGCGGAGTGTTGTGGTGCGTGTGATGTTGTTGAGTCGGCAGATCTCATCCACCGGCACTTTGGTTTTCTTGGAGATGTTCACCAGTACGTCGCCCGATTTTATCACATACACCTCGGCGTTGGAGTAGTCGAGGCCGTCGTCCCAGGAGTTGTATTTCTGCGGATTGGGGTTTTTGTTGGTGATTTTCAGAGTGTTGATGTATTTGCTGATGCCAGTATAGGCGTTTTTAATGTCGTCCATCGAGTAATCGCAGTCGCGGTTGATGCTTCTGTCGTTCAGTGTGTGGGCAAATAGCCAGTCGTAGGTCTTGTCCATGTAGAATAATCTTGCCAATGCGCTGTGGCTTGCCTTCTCCAGCCATGTGAACATCAGCAGCGAGTCCTTTTGCCGGGCCTGAAGCTCTGCAACCACCTCCTTGGAGCATGATATTCCGACCTTTTTGTCGGCGGTGCCGTGGAGTATCCAGAACGGGAGTTTAGCCAGGCCTGACGGGTCTTTGGTGATGCCTCCGCAGAGGGCCATTCCGGCGGCCACGCGCTCGGGATATGTGGCGCAGTAGTCCATGGTGCCGTAGCCTCCCATGCTCATTCC
>JAZUEG010000563.1:0-6400 GCA_045640025.1 Bacteroidales bacterium | reverse complement strand
ACCGCACACTACATTTAAAAAGGCGTCGCCACCCACGTCCACGGTGGTTACGTGCATATGATCACTGTCGGGATGTGGCACGCAGGTTTTCACCTCGCCCACAACGAGACCCTTGAGTCCGCCCTTAATGGACTCGGAAGTCTCGGCGCCCTCCACCTCGAGACCTGTGCTTGTCAAAATCTTAGCCACAGCCTCAGGGTCAAGGTCGCAATTAAGGTAGTTTTTCAACCAACTGTATGAAACTTTCATTTATTTGTATAGAGTTTTATTAATATCAAAATAGCCTTGCGCACACTTACACGTACACAATTTCGCAAATTTAGAAATTATTTTTGAGTTGGAAAAAGATTTTGGCGGATTTTTTTTTTGCACCTCTGATGCTTTGGTATTTTTCGCCTGCGGCGATTATGATATTACCCCAAATTTTTATTTATGTTTTTTGATTGCTGATTGGAAAAGTTTTTGTATCTTTGGGGAATTGAAAACGATGAGATAACAACAAAACAAATCGCAAAAATAATGATGACTTTTCTCGAAGTATTGAAGGATATTAAGGAACATTCCTTTACTCAATCATATAAGGGCACTAAGTTTGAGCAACTTATTGCCAACTGGTTTTTGTCGGATCCTGTGTATGCACCTCAGGTAAGCAAGGTATGGATGTGGAACGATTTCCCTTCAAGGAAGGATTTCGGCACTGGCCACGATGTGGGTATCGATCTCGTAATCCTAACCACCGACGATGAATACTGGTCGGTGCAGTGCAAGTGCTATCAGGATTCCAGCACTATCACTCAGCCTATGGTGGCCAATTTTATAGCCACCAGCGCCATTGAGTTCTCCGACCCCAAGGATATTACTATCAAGCACAAATTCACCAAGAAAATTTGGGTGGCATCGGGCGGAAGATTCAATCCCCAGGCCAAGGCTTTTTTCCAGAAATCTGATATCAGGTATATCGGATTTCAGCAACTGATGAGCAGTCAGGTGGATTGGGAACTTATCTACAAGGGCAAGTCGGGTCAGGAGGCCCGCACCCTCAGGAAAAACCCAATGAAACACCAGTCGCTCGCTATCGAGAAGGCACGTGAATATTTCAAGACCAAGAACCGCGGAAAACTCATTATGGCCTGCGGTACGGGCAAGACTTTCACCTCGCTCCGTCTTGTGGAAGACCAATTGAACAACAAGGGACTGGTTTTGTTTCTTGTGCCTTCGATTTCGCTTTTGGGTCAGTCGCTGAATGCCTGGTTTGCCGACTCCGAAAAGGAGATGAAGGCGGTTTGTATTTGCTCTGATGCCTCAGCCTCCAAGAAAACCTACAAGGACGACGACGACGAAAGCGACTCGGTGCAGGACCTCGCGTATCCGGCAAGCACCAATGCCGAAAGCGCCAAAAACCAACTCCTCCAATACAAGGACCACGACGGCCTTGTGGTGGTCTTCTCCACTTACCAGTCTATCGAGGTGGTTTGGAAGACTCAGCAGTTGCTACTCAATGAGACCAAATCGGAATATGGCGAGTTTGATTTCATTGTTTGCGACGAGGCTCACCGCACCGCCATTGTGCAGACCGACAAGGATATCAGCCAAAACGGACTATCGCCATTCGCACGCATTCACGATGCCAATTATATCCTGGGCAAGAAGCGTCTCTATATGACCGCCACGCCTAAGTTAATGGGCACCAATGTAAAGATGAAGAACGATGTCACCTATTTCTCTATGGACGACCAGGAGAAATTCGGCGACATTATCCACAAGGTGAATTTTGCATACGCCGTCACCAACAACCTACTTACAGACTACAAGGTTTTCATTATCACCGTATCGGAGAGCGAGGTGCCTGAGGAGGTAAGAAAAAAGGTGGAGGACAACGACGAGAAATCCATTGACTATTCCACCGCCCAGAAACTGGTGGGAATGATGCGCGGTCTATCCAAGATAATGACAAGCGAGGACAAACTGCAATACGAGATAGACCCTCGCCGTATGCGCAGGGCTATGGCTTTCTGTCAGAAAATCGGCGATGTAGATGTTCCCGAGTCCAGCAAGAACATAGCACACCTATTGCCCGAACTCAGCAAGGCATACATTCAGGAACTAAGCGACAACAACGATCCCGACCTCGACCGCATTGTGGAGGTGGAGGCTCAGCACGTGGACGGCGCTATGAACTCGCTGGAGCGTCAGGAAAAGATAGAATGGCTGAGAGAGGAGACCGGGAACGAGCGTATCTGCTGTGTAATCAGCAATGTGCGCTGCCTGTCGGAGGGAGTGGACGTGCCGGCCCTTGATGCGGTTTTGTTTCTGTCGCCCAAAAATTCTCCGATAGAGGTGGTGCAGACCATTGGCCGTGTGATGCGAACTTTCAAGAAGGGAACTGCCGACGAGAAGAAGTTCGGATACATACTTATCCCCGTGGTGTTGCCCGCAGGAATGACACCCGAGCAGGCTCTCGACGACAACAAGGCTTACAAGCACGTTTGGGACATTCTGCAAGCACTCCGCGCCCACGACGACAATTTTGAGGCGATAATAAACACAATACCCTCGTCAAAGATTGTGATAGACAGGCCCAAGGGCAATGGTTGCAAATTTTACAGATACTGCAAGGTAAAACCAGCATATCCAAACTGCAATTACGGTGTATGTTCACACTATCTGAATGAGCCTGAGCCCGGCACTGGCACAGGAACAGGAGGCGGTGGCACTCAGCCTCAGGAGCCGACACTCTTCGACGATGATGACCTGAAACAGAAATTCTATGCCAAACTTGTGGACAAATGCGGAGACCGTGGCTATTGGGGCAAGTGGGGCGAGAGCGTCGGCAAAACCTGCAAGGCTTTCAAGGCCAGGATTCTAAGGTTGATAGACGAGAAAGAGGAGGTCAGGGACGCCTTCAATGAGTTTGTATCAATCCTGAAAAACGAGATAAACGACTCCGTGGACAGCATACAGACCGTGGAGATGATAGCACAGCACCTGATAATGAAGCCCGTGTTTGATGCCATATTCTCCGACTACCATTTTGCCACCAACAATCCTATCAGCCGTGGTATGGAGAAAATGGTGGACGTTTTCTTCATCGACCACGGTTTCAAGAAAGACGTCGACCAGTTGGAGGAGTTTTACGAGGAGGTGAGGGCCACCTGCCGTTCGCTCGATTCGCTGGACAGCAAGCAGACTATCATCAAGAACCTCTACGAGAGATTCTTCAAGGGCGCATTCCCCGAGGCCGTGGAGGAGTTGGGCATTGTATATACACCTGTGCAGTGCGTAAACTTTATGATCCGCAGTGTAAACCAGATACTTAAATCCGAATTCGGAACCGAACTCTATGCCAGGGGCGTTAAGATAATAGACCCATTCACCGGCACGGGAACATTTGTGGCTCAGATGCTCAAATATTTCTCCACCGTTACCGACAAGGAGACTCTCAGGTACAAGTATCAGAACGATATCTACTGCAACGAGATAGTCCTTTTGGCCTACTACATAGCCGACGTAAACATAGAGACCGTCTTCAACTCCATATTGGACAGCAAGGAATACGTACCATTCAACGGAATATCCCTTGCCGACACATTCAATATAGTAAGGGACAGCGACAAGAGCAAAATCACTGGACTGGAGCAGAAATATTTCGACGGCAACAAGATAAAACTCCTGGATCAGACTTTCAACAACCTGACAGTAATTATCGGAAACCCTCCGTATTCTGCAAGCAAGGGCGCAAAGCACGTAGAAGTGGAGAAACGCCTTGCCGAAACTTACGTGAAATATTCCGGAGCCACCAACAAGAACGGCTTGTATAATTCGTACGTGCAGGCCTTCCGCTGGGCAAGCGACCGCATTTCAGAGAACAAGCAAGGCGGTGTGGTTGCGTTTGTAACTCCAAATGGTTTTATTGACGGCAATACTGAGGTTGGCATTAGGAAGTGCCTGAAAGAAGAATTCTCGTCAATCTACATACTAAATTTGCGAGGCGGTGGACGAATGGTAGGCGAGGCAAACCGCAAGGCAGGAGATCCTTTCTTCGGCGCAGTTGGTGGAAAGGGTGGCTCGCTGTGCGGTATTTCCGTTAATATTTTTGTAAAGAACCCTAATTATAAAGGTGAATGCAAAATCCATTATGCGGAAGTGCCCGATTATTCTAAACGCAAGCAGAAATTTGAATTCCTCGACAAAGCCACAACTATGTCCAAAATAGACTGGCAAATCATTGAGCCCAACGCGAAGGAAGACTGGATAAATCAGAGGGACGGCGTTTTCGACAACCTGATTATATTGGGAGACAAGAAGGACAAGACCGCCAACTCCGTTTTCGAGAATATTTATTCAAGAGGCATTGCAACAGGTCAGGACAGCCTTTTGACGAATTTCGGTCAAGGGACGCTGATTGAGGAAATCGGTAAATCTATCAATCATTACGAGAAAATGAGATTTGATTGGTTGGAAAAAATCAATCAAATAATGGAGCCGGCAAGAAAGTTTCAGGAGATAATGGAGCCGATAATAAAGTTGCGTGATACATTGAGCGCATTAAATCCAAACCGTGAAATCCAGAACAGACTGAAACGCAATTTGCCTATTGAATACAGCGACCACCACATATTCAATTACAGTTACAGGCCATTTGTAAAACAGCATATCTACAATGAGGATTTGCTGGTGGATATGTCGTATCAGATCCCACAACTCTTCCCAACTCCTGAGCACAAGAATTTGGTAATTGATGTAAACGGTATTGGCAGTTCAAAAGATTTTATGCCGTTGATTGCAGACTGCATACCTGATGTGCAGTTGAATTTCAATGGTCAGTGCTTCCCCTTGTATTATTACAAGGAGATGAAAAGCGAGAAGTCACCCACCTTGTTCGACGACCCTTGCAAGGTGGAATATATCAGGAAAGACGGCATTTCGGATTGGATGCTCCGCCAGGTGAAAGAGCGTTACCACGTGTCGCCACAGAGCAATGCTATCAACAAGGAGATGATTTTCTATTATGTATATGGACTCCTCCACAGCAGGGATTACCGTACACGCTTTGCCGACGACTTGAAGAAATCGTTGCCAAGGATTCCCATTGTGGACAAGGTGGAGGATTTCAAGGCGTTCTACGAGGCAGGCAAGAAACTCGCCGACCTCCACGTAAACTACGAGAGCGTTGCGCCATATCACTTGCTGGAAGTGGAGTGTCCTGATACCAACGATTTTGCCGATTTCGAAGTATATGACAAGATGCGTTTCGGCAAAGACGGCAAGGTAGAAGACAAGACCACCATAATCCTGAACGACAAGGTGAAGATAAAGAACATTCCACTCCGTGCCTACGAATACATTGTAAACGGCAAGAGCGCCATAGAATGGGTAATGGAGCGCTATCAGGTGAAGACCGACAAGGACACCCATATCCTCAACGACTGCAACGCCTGGGCCCGTGAGCACAACAAGCCGAGATACATTCTGGACCTTATCCTCAGCCTCGTGAATGTAAGTTTGCAGACACTGGATGTGATAGAAGGCTTGCCGGGATTGGAGTTTTAGGATTTTATTTGGCAAATATGGAAAGTTTTTTGTAATTTTGCGGTAAAGAAAAATATGTTATGGTTTACAACGCGATAGACTATAGGAAAAAACTCTCCTCGCTAAAATCGTTGCGCAAGGGTTGGGACGGATACGACGCTCCTGAAATAAATCTGGAATCTATTGACCGTTCAATTGTGCTTCTCGATATGGTGAATGCAAATTGTTTGGCTATCCTTAAAATCGAACCCTCGGAAGAAGGTGGCGTAAATCTATTTTTCGAGAAAGACGAAAACTCCACAATGGGGTGCAGTGTAGGCGATAACAGGATGTCGTATTTCATAAAATATGAAGGCAAAGCACCTGTATTCTCCGACTTTTTGGAATATTCTGACAAGAATCTGATGTTTTGGAAAAATCTAGTAAATCAATTTGCTGAAGATGAGTAAAATAGAAGATTCTGAGATTTTCTCTCGCTGGATTTATTGTCCGAGATATGTCGATGAGTCTAACAATTTCAACGACAACTACACTTCACTGAGAAAAACCATAAATGAGGAAGGCATTTCTGGGCAAATATACAATCGCGCCGGAAAGGAAGCCGTAATGAAATCCGGTCTTGAATTCATCCGCAAAAACAAAAAAGGAGTAGCCACAGAGGCGTTTGTTGGTGTGGGTTTGGCGGAAGTAATTTCCATAAGACAATTATCGGTGGAGCCTGATACGATTGATGTAATCGAAGTGCCTTCCACAAGAGTACCTCATCACGCCGAAATCAGATTCTGGATTAATGGAATTCCTTCATTCGGACAATGCCAAAATCCAATACTTCTTTATTATTTCTATGAGTTGAAGAAACTTATGAGTAAGG
>JAZUEG010000562.1:0-4028 GCA_045640025.1 Bacteroidales bacterium | reverse complement strand
ACATGGCTACGATCCGACTTCCAGCACAAAGAATACTATGATGGTGCCTATGTAGATTAATATATTCTTGATGAAGTATGGAGAGATGAAGAATTTTCCCCAGGCCTTCATCCAGTCGCCGAATGAATGTTTCTGTTCGTCCATATTATATAAGGTGTGGTTTTGTTGATTAATGTGATACTTATTTGTTGATTTTTTACGGTTACAAAGTTAATCAACAATTCTACAGAAAAAAAATAATGCAAAAACTTTTTTTTGTGGCAAAAAAGTATAATATTTGTATTCTGGAAATTAATAAATTTACTTGTAACCCTAAAATGCAACTAACTATATGGCTAATAGCAACATAGCAGAAACTATATTGATTGTGGACGATGCGCCGTCGGTAGTTGGTTACGTAAAGACGGTATTGGAAGAAGAGGGCTACAAGACCATGATGGCTGATAATGGATATCAGGCCCTGAGCATGGCGCGCGAATATGGCCCCGACCTCATACTCCTGGATATCATGATGCCGGACCTGGACGGGTATTCCATTTGCCAGCAGCTGAAGGCCGAGCGTACCACCAAGGATATTCCGGTGATATTCCTGTCGGCACTCAACAGCACTTTCGACAAGCTGAAGGCTTTCAAGTGCGGAGCCGTGGATTTTGTGCAGAAACCGGTTCAGAGCGAGGAGCTTACCGCAAGGGTAAGGAGCCATCTCACTATATGTACCCTCAACCGCAAGCTTCAGCTCGCCAACCGCGACCTGGAGACCCGAATCGCGGAGCGCACCGACGAGCTGAGGGAGAGCAACAAGCAGCTCCTGGAGCTGAATTCGAGACTTGAGAAAACTGTTCGCGACCTGCGCAGCGCCAAGGACCTGGCCGACAGCAAGAGCGACAACAAGACCATATTCCTATCGAAACTTTCGCACGAGATTCTCAACGATTCTAATATCATTGAGGGTTTTGCGGAGCTGATAAAGGCCACCAGCGATCCGGCCAAGCACGCCGAGTATGCCGACTGCATAAAGGACAGCGCCGGCAATCTGGTGACTGTGATCAATCAGATGGTGGAATACAACAACACCCTCTCTGGCGCATGCCGGGTGAATATGAGGGCGGTGAATGTGAGCTCGGTGATTCAGAGTGTATATCAGAGCAATATCGACAGGGCCGCAAGGCGCGGTCTCAATATTATTATCAACAACGAGAATCCCGACAGTTTTGTAATCTCTACCGACGAGGACATGCTTTTCGCCATATTGCAGAAGCTGGTTTCCAATTCGCTGAAGTTCAGCGAGAAGGGCGTTATAGAGATAGGATCGAGCAACAGCAACGGCACTGCGGTTTTCTATGTGAAGGACCAGGGCATTGGTATCAATCCCGACCTTATGGACAAGGTATACGAGCCTTTTGTGCGCGGCGACAAGTTTTTTGAGCTTTCGGGCAAGGGCATAGGCCTGGGCCTGGCTGTGGTGCGCAACTACGTTCAGATGCTGGGCGGCGAGATCTGGATAGATTCTACTCCGGGCGTCGGCACCATCTGCTACGTGTCGCTGCCAGTGCATTCCAAGTACATGGGATCGGGCGAGGATGCGGCTGTCTTCCAGGGTGTCAAGGTTCTGGTGGGCGAGGACGAGGATGTGTCTTTCGTATTGCTCAATGAGATTCTCAGGTCGCTGGGCGTGGAGGCTGTTAGGGCCAGATCGGGCAAGGAGCTTTTCGAGATTTTCCGTCAGGATGCCGATATCGCTATGGTGATATCCAACCTGAAGCTTCCGATGATGAACGGCGCCGATGCCATGAAACTGGTCAGGAGGCTCAAGCCGGGCATTCCCACAGTGGCGCAGATTTCGTATTTCTCTGCCGAGGACAAGAGGGCTTTTGCCGAGAGCGGATGCGATGCGTATATCGACCGTCCAGCTAATGGCGAACAGATTCGCGAGGTGCTCTCCAAATGTCTCGCAAGGAAAATGTAACGCCATCAGCTGCAAAAAAAAGTAAAATATAACGCCATCAGCTGCGCCGAGATGGATATTGCGCTATCAGCTGATACAAAAAAAAGTACACATATAATAATAGTATAAATATAATAACAATAAACATTTAGCTAAATGGAACAGAAAGTTATTGACCAGAAGTGTGCCGACAACGTGAGAATGTTGGCCGCCTCTATGGTAGAAAAGGCAAAGTCAGGTCACCCAGGCGGTGCCATGGGTGGTGCAGATTTCGTACACGTATTGTACTCTGACTTCTTGAAATTCGATCCAAACGATCCAGAGTGGGACAACAGAGACCGTTTCTATCTCGACCCAGGCCACATGAGCCCAATGCTCTACTCTATCCTTACTCTCATCAACAAGTTCTCTTTGGAGGATATCAAGAACTTCCGTCAGTGGGGTTCTGTAACTCCAGGTCACCCAGAGCGCGACCTCAAGAGAGGCATCGAGAATACATCTGGTCCTCTCGGCGTAGGCCACGCACTCGGTATCGGTGCAGCCATCGCTCAGGAGTTCCTCGCCGCACGTTTCGGCAAGAGAGTTCAGCACAAGACCTACGTATACATCTCTGATGGTGGTATCCAGGAGGAGATCTCTCAGGGCGCCGGCCGTATCGCTGGTTACCTCGGTCTCAAGAACCTCATCATGTTCTATGACTCTAACAAGATTCAGCTTTCTACAAAGTGCAACGAGGTATCTGACGAGGATACTTACGCTAAGTACAAGGCTTGGGGCTGGAAGGTTGTAAAGATCAACGGTAACGATGCCGCTGCCATCCGTCAGGCTCTCCAGAATGCTCAGAACGAGCAGAACCAGCCTACCCTCATCATCGGTGAGACCATCATGGGTAAGGGTATCGTTGGCGCCGAGAACGAGAGCTTCGAGGGCAAGTGCTGCACACACGGTCAGCCTGTAACTGCCGCCGGTGCATCATTCGCTCAGACAATCAAGCACCTCGGTGGTGATCCTGAGAATCCATTCGCAATCCTCCCAGAGGTGGCCGAGTACTACGCTCAGAAACTCGCTGCCAAGGCTGAGCAGGCCAAGGCTTGCAAGGCTGAGGAGGCTAAGTGGGCTGCCGAGAATCCAGAGCTCGCCAAGAAGTACCAGCAGTACCTCAACGACGATTTCGAGATGCCTACATTCGAGGAGCTCAACTTCGACAAGGCTACTGCCACACGTGCTTCTCTCGGTAAGACACTCGCTGCCCTCGCCGGCAAGTGGGAGAACCTCGTTGTTGCTTCAGCTGACCTTTCTAACTCAGACAAGACCGACGAGTTCCTCAAGAAGACCAAGGCATTCGTTCCAGGCGACTTCTCTGGCTCGTTCCTCCAGGCTGGTGTAGCCGAGCTTACAATGGCTGCTCTCTGCGTTGGTATGAACCTCCACGGTGGTGTTCGCACTGTTTGCGGTACATTCTTCGTATTCTCTGACTACGAGAAGCCAGTACTCCGTGTTGCTGCCTTGATGAAGACACCTGCTATCTTCCTCTACACTCACGACTCATACCGTGTAGGCGAGGATGGTCCTACCCACGAGCCAATCGAGCAGGAGGCACAGATCCGCTTGATGGAGCAGGTTGACAACCACGCTGGCAAGATGTCTACACTCGTTCTCCGTCCAGCCGACGGCTACGAGGCTATCAACACATACAAGATGGCTATCCTCAACAAGGAGTGCCCAACAGTTGTTATCGGTTCACGTCAGAACATCGAGTGTCTCCCACAGGGCGATGCTTGCTGCCAGATCAAGCGTGGCGCTCAGATCGAGAAGGGTGGTTACGTAGTATCTCAGACCGCTGCCGGTACACCAGACGTAGTTTTGGTTGCCAACGGTTCAGAGGTTGCCACATGTCAGGGTGCCGCTGCCACAATCGCCGAGAAGACAGGCAAGAACGTTCGCGTTGTATCTGTAATCTCTCCAAGATTGTTCGAGAACCAGGGCGAGGCTTACATGGAGTCTGTAATCCCATCTTCAGCACGTGTACTCGGTCTTACAGCTGGTCTCCCATCAGTATTCTGCACCATTATCCCTGCATTCA
>JAZUEG010000561.1:0-6850 GCA_045640025.1 Bacteroidales bacterium | reverse complement strand
CAGCTGCTGTTTCTGCTCGCGGATCATCGATTCCTCGGGATCGTCGCTCAGCTCCATCAGCTGAGGCACCTGCGCAATGGAGTTCTCGTCTTCGGATTCGGGCTCCTTGTCTATGGATATGGTGCGCTGCCTGTTGCAGCGGATAAAATCTATCGCGCCATTAGTTGCAATGCGGAACAGCCAGGTGCTGAAGGCATTGGTAGGTTTGTAATACCTGATATTACGGAACGCCTTGCCGAAAGCCTCCATCGTGAGGTCCTCGGCATCGTGCTGGTTTTTCACCATGCGGCTTATGGTAAAGAACACAGATTCCCTATAGCGTTTCAAAAGCGTGGCAAAAGCCTTCTGATCGCCTCTCTGCGCAGCCTCCACAAGTATAAGGTCCGATTTTGCCTTGTCGGAAAACAGCAAAGTTGAACTTGAATCTATTTCCATTTTAGACGCTCCTTTCTATGGTTGCCCAGTATCATCTGTATCAGATTGATATAAGGCAGGATAATATCAAACAACAGTGCCCATCCGGCCACCTTCCTCAGCTTAAACTTCTTGCACATGTGATGCATCGTAAACTGGAACAATGCAAACCTGGTGGCGAAGAGCGCACCCGTAATCACATACAGCGGAGCAAAAAACGACAGAGCCACACACGCCAAATAGAAATACGTGCGGAACAGGGGCTCGCATCCAAGCAGAATCTTGTGACTGGTCTTGTAGCGCTCCGACGCGGTAAAATGTCTCTGTTTCTGAGTGTTCCACTGATAGAAAGTCTCCTTGGGTACGCAAGTGGTGAATGAATCGGGATTGTAGCTTACCACCACCTTGTGGCCCTTGGCGTTCTCATTTACGAAAAGGTCATCATCTCCCGACATCAGCTGGCTGTGCGATGCAAAACCGCGGCCACTCATGAAAAGCGACTTGCGGTAAGCCAGGTTTCGGCCCACGCCCATATAAGGCATTCCCGCCTCGCAATATGTAAAATACTGCAATGCCACAAAACCGGCATCGTATCTTATCAGCTTATTAACCAGAGTATCGCGCTCCTCATATCCGCCGTATCCGAGTACGATGTCGTTGCCCTCGGTAAAATGCTGACTCATCTGCCGGATCCAATCCTTGGAGGCCGGTATGCAGTCGGCATCGGTAAGCAGCAGCCACTCGTTCTTGGCCGCCTTGATGCCTATGGTGAGGGCCAGCTTCTTGCCGCGGCGGAAAATCTTGTCGTGCGATATCTCGGTCACATACAGATTCTTGTATTTCTGCTTGTACTCATCCAAAACCATCTCGGTATCGTCGGTGCTCTGGTCGTTCACCACCACCACCTCAAAATCGGGATAGTCCTGCTCAAGCACATACTTGAGCCTCTCACGGAGGTTCTCCTCCTCGTTTTTGGCGCAGATAATCACCGATACCGGCACCGGACTGTTGTACGGAACCTGTTTGGGCTTGCGCGCCACACGCGAGAATACAAATATATAATAAAGCATCTGAATCAGCCAACTCAATAATAATGAGCCAACTAACCAAAACTTCCAGTCGTATATATTACTGAATACTTCTAAAATATTATTCCACATATTTTTACTAATACTATCTCTTGCAAAATTACAACGAATTTTTGAAAAATAAAAAATAATTTCTTCAATAAAATCAACAGAATTAAATTTTTTAAGATTAACTTTGCACAGCCTAAAGTGTGGGCGCAATTTTACAACACGACTATGAAATTCGATATCAAACATACAGACCCGAGAACCAACGCGAGAGCCGGAGTAATCACCACCGACCACGGCGAAATCCAGACTCCAATATTCATGCCTGTGGGCACAGTAGGCTCCGTAAAGGGCGTTCATCAGCGCGAGCTACACGACGACATAGATGCCAAGATAATACTCGGCAATACATACCACCTCTATCTGCGTCCGGGAATGGACATCCTGCATCAGGCCGGCGGACTCCACAAGTTTATCGGCTGGGACAGGGCCATACTCACCGACAGCGGCGGATTCCAGGTTTTCTCATTAGCTGCTAACCGCAAAATCACCGACAAGGGCGTCACCTTCCGCTCCCACATCGACGGCAGCAAGCACCTCTTCACCCCGGAGAGCGTGGTGGATACCGAGCGCCTCATAGGCAGCGACATCATGATGGCTCTCGACGAGTGCACCCCATACCCATGCACATACGAGTATGCGGCCAAGTCGCTGGAGATCACACACAAATGGCTGGCCCGCGGCGTAAAGCACTTCAAGGAGACCGAGCCTCTGTATGGATACAGCCAGGCCTACTTCCCGATAGTGCAGGGCAGCGTATACAAGGACCTCAGAAAAAAATCCGCCGAGTTCATAGCATCTCAGGGCATGGACGGCAACGCCATTGGAGGCCTCTCAGTAGGCGAGCCTGCCGAGATGATGTACGAGATGATAGAGACCGTAAACGAGATTCTCCCATGGGACAAGCCAAGATACCTGATGGGCGTGGGCACTCCGGCCAACATCATAGAGGGCGTGGCAAGGGGCATCGACATGTTCGACTGCGTGATGCCAACCCGAAACGGACGAAACGGCATGATTTTCACATCGGAGGGCACCATCAACCTGAAAAACGAGAAGTGGAAAAACGATTTCTCGGAGCTGGACCCTAACGGCACATCATACGTGGACCACTGCTACACCAAGGCATACATGCGTCACCTCGTGGTATCGGGCGAGAGACTGGCCGCGCAGATAGCCAGCATCCACAATCTGGCATTCTATCTGGCCCTCGTGCGCGAGATACGCCAGAGAATAATAGACGGCACCTTCGCCGATTGGAAAGACGAGGCCTGCAAGAGAATGATGAGAAGGCTGTAATTTAGTAGTTAGTAATTAGTAGATAGTAGTTAGTGCTTTTCTATTGGAGAGCAATAGGCATTATGCTCATACTACATCTACCAACTCCACCAAACATCAATCCATGAACTAACTACTAACTACTATCTACTAACTACTATCTACAAAAAAAATGTTCACCATATTAGACAGATACATAATAAAGAAATTCCTCGGCACATTCTTCTATTCGCTTGTGCTGCTCATTTCTATTATCATAGTATTCGACATACAGGAAAAGTTCGACGACTTCATAGAAAAGAAAGCGCCTCTCAACGAGATCGTCTTCGATTACTACGTCAACTTTGCGCCGTACTATGCCAATATGTTCATGTTTCTGTTCATATTCATCTCGGTGATATTCTTCACGAGCAAATTGGCCGGCAACAGCGAGATAATAGCAATCCTGAGCGCGGGCATCAGCTTCCGGCGAATGCTTGTGCCATACTTCGAGGCCGCCACACTTCTGGCCGCGCTATCATTTGTGCTGAGCGCATACATAATTCCCCCGGCCACCGAAACCAGGCTGAAGTTCGAGAACACATACATCAAAAAGGCGTACGTAAACAACTCCGTAAACATCCATCGGCAAGTAGACGATTCCACCATCATCTACATGCACAACTACGTAACGCTGTCAAACTCAGGCAACCGTTTCAGCTGGGAAAAATACCACGGCAAGGAGCTCAAGGAAAAACTCATGAGCGATGTCATCACATGGGATTCCACCCTCAACAAGTGGCGAATCACCAATTACTACATCCGCTACATGACCCCAAACGGCGACTCGGTAGTTACCGGCCGCAGCATGGATACCACACTGGCCATATTGCCAACCGACTTCAACCAGAGGCTCAATCAGATAGAGACCCTCAACAGCGACGAGCTGCACGAATACATAGAGGAGCAGATACGCCGAGGCAGCGGCAACATCGAGGCATTCCTCGTGGAGAGCTACAAGCGCATAGCATTCCCATTCGCATGCTTCATACTCACCCTCATAGGAGTAACCCTGTCGTGCAAAAAAGTACGCGGAGGCATCGGCATCAACCTCGGAGTAGGCCTGGGACTCAGTTTCAGCTACATCCTGTTCATGCAGATATTCACGCAGTTTGCCATAGGAAGCTCGCTGCCACCGCTGCTCGCAGTATGGATTCCAAACATCATCTACACCATCATAGGCATATTCCTTTACATAAAGGCGCCCAAATAAACCAACTCAACCAATGGACATCAACCACGAGGATGCAGTATACAATGTAGCCATCACCATGCTGCCGGGACTTGGCGGCGTGGGGGTGCGAAGCCTTGTGCAATCGGCAGGCTCGGCCAGGGCGGTATTCGAGAATCTGGAGGAGTTGGCAGCTAATGGTGTGATATCCTCCAAGACCGCCGATTCGGTAAAAAACAGCGGTGCGCTCCACCTTGCCAAAGACCAGCTGGAAATCTGCGCCAAGCACAACATCAACGTCCATTATTTCAAGGACCTGACATATCCGCGCAAACTGGCCGCCAGCGAAACCTCACCTGCCCTGCTCTACTCATTGGGCAAGGTGAATTACGACGCCTGCCACACAGTAGGCATAGTAGGCACGAGGTCATGCGACGGCGACGGCAAGACCAACATCTTCGCATTGGTGGAACAGCTGAAGGCCGACAACATCAACGTAATCATAATCAGCGGACTGGCATCCGGGGCCGACACTTACGCACATCAGGCAGCCCTGAAATACGAAGTTCCGACAGTAGGCGTGCTTGGACACGGGCTCAACATGGTTTACCCCGCCGAGAACCGCAAGCTGGCCGGCGACATCGTACACTCAGGCGGAGCCCTCGTTACTGAATACTATTACGGACAGCCCGTCAGCAAGACCAACTTTCCACGGCGCAACCGCATAATAGCAGGACTTTGCGACGCCATAGTGGTGGCACAGAGCAAATCGAGCGGAGGAGCGCTCATTACGGCTAACGTGGCCCAGGAACTCAGGAAAGAGATTTTCGCATTCCCGGGACGCATCAGCGACAAGCTCTATGCAGGATGCAATCAGCTGATAGCCAACAATCAGGCCACACTCATCACCTCCGGCGCCGACCTCACCAAGCACATGGGCTGGACATCAAGGCTAAAGCCCCTGCAGACCGAGCTAAACCTGGAGCCACTCACCGAGAGCGAGGTAAGGATCATAGACATCCTTCACGCCGAGGGCCTGGTAACGATAGACGCGCTCTCCATAAAGACCGGAATCCCAATATTCCAAATATCGTCAATACTCCTCGATATGGAGTTCAAGGACCTTGTGGTGGGCCATCCCGGCAAGAGATACGAGGCGAGATAAGAAAAAATATTGTAGAGACGAGGCCCTGCCACGTCTCGAATTAGAACAAAAAAAAAGACCGATTCAGAATTTTTTTCCGAATCGGTCTTTTCTATTGTATATACTCAAGCAAGTCGGCTGGATTACTTAACCTCCTTAAACTCAACAGTATTTTTATTGCAATTAACAATTACATCGTATGTGCCGAATGTATCCTTGTCGGTGTAATCGCCAAGCTTTATATTATCGCCACCCAAGAGCTGGATATAGCCATCAGCATCAGGACCAAACTTGAGGCCCCAGTCCTCATTTACAATAATCTGGAATCCCCACTGGTAATCGTTGAGCTGCAATCTGGCGCTGAATGTACCATCACCGTTGTCATTGAGCTTGTAGTCGTCGGTGAAGTTCCAATCGTCGTTCACGCCAACGATATGGATAGAGCTGACCTCGACAATCTCCCATGTCTTGGTGGCCACATCAAACTTCATCATTACAGATTTCTCAGGATCGTACCAGAAATTACCTGTATTATCCTTGAAGAATGTGTACTGGTTGTCGTTGTTCTCGTCCCAATTCTGGACTCCGAATGCGAAATTGTTCTTGTCCTTGATCCAGAAATTCCACGCATCCTTAGGCTGATAATAGAATCCCTGATATACTGCCGATTGAAGGTCATCTGCCTTCGATATTGCGTAAATTCTCGACAAAAGATTATCGCAAGCGGCATCTGAATACAGATTGATGTAATCGGCGGCCTCGTAGAGCACCTTGGTTAGAACAGCCTTGTTGGTGGTGAGATCGAGCTGAATCTTGTAGATTGCCTTGTTGTCGATAGAAGCCACAGCATTGCCGTCGGCATCCACAAACTCCACACTCAATGCCTTGCCGTTGCCATCTGCAAACGAGAGTGCGTCGGCGCCGGTCTCAATCTTACCCGAATACTTTCCGGTGGCAAGACCGCCATCAAGTTCCGCGGTCAGGTCCACAGACACATCGCCCGACAGAGCCTTTACAAGTGTGGGATAGATAACCACATCACCCATTTCAACAAACTTGTAGGCATATTTCTCAGGATTATTGAGATCGAGAATCACCTGATACTTGCCAGCCTTGCCGAGAGTGAATGTGGCGGTGCCGTTAAGCTCCAGAGAGCCGTCGGCCTTGGCGCCGAAACTGATTTTGCCTTCCTTGGCATTGTCGGGGCTATCGCCGGTAGAGTTGTTGTAGATTCCGGTTACACCTGTTACAGAGAATGTTGCATTGTCCTTGGCAGATTCCACGAGAGCCACAAACTGTGTATTCTCAGGTGAGAAACTGAAATCACCCTCCACATCACCGCTAATCTTGAGCGACCTGATCTCCTCGTAAACTACGCTGATAGCGTTATCATTTGATGCGTCCAATGTTACAAAACCGCAACCTGTGGTACCGAACGCCCAGAAATTGATGTTGTCGCCGCCCTCGGTTATCTGGTCGAACTGGGTCTGTGTGTAATACTGTCCCACGGAGAAGTTCCAATCCCTGTCGTTTCCAATGTATCTGTACTGTCCATCCTGACCACGCCAGTGAGCCCAGCCACTCTCGAATGGCAGGAATCCCTTGTAGATCATGTCCTCGCCGGCAGAGAAGAGTGTGTCTGAGCGCTTGGAATCCACAAGGTTGATA
>JAZUEG010000560.1:0-1920 GCA_045640025.1 Bacteroidales bacterium | reverse complement strand
ACGATAAAGGCTGTGTACTTAAAATAGAAAAGTATCAGCAGATTGAGCACAATGCCCAGAGTGAGAATGAGCTTACGCGCCAGTCCGTCGGGCTTGCGGTGCATCCACTGGGTAACGTAATAAATTGATACAATGGTAAATACAAGCAGAGACACAAATACTCCGCCGGTCTTGTAATAGAAGAAAAGGCTACACAACAGCAAATAGATGTTGCGCATGGCGATACGCTTGTACACATGTGCATATACCGCCATCACTACAACGAAAAATCCCCAGAAAAAAAACTGAGTGAAAAGCAAAGGCTTGTTGGGATTATACAGGAAAATCCCGGCCCAGTCTATGCTCGTAAGAAAATCCATTGCGCAACTTCTGTTTGATAATTTTTTTGAATAATATATTGAGCCGGCCCGATACTGCGAGCCAAGCGCAAAATTACAAAATAAAAGAATAAAAACCGAATTAATTTTTAACTTTATTTTGCAAATAATAATCGTATGACCTCAGAAACGCATTAAAGAACAGATTGGCGCTGAAATTATAGCCCGCGCCGGTCATGTGGATCTTGTCGTAAGCCATCAGGCCGTTCCTCACCCACACATCCGACATACCGAGACCGCCCATCACATCGTAAATGCTGAACAACGACGCGCCGTATTTCTTGGAAAGCCGCAGCATCTGCTCCTGCTCCAGTGCCACGGCGGGATTAGGGCGGCGCCTGAGCAGATAATAGTCGTTGGGCACTATCAGAGTAAACACCACATCGGGACACTCGCGCTGAATGCCCTGGAGAAACTGATCGTATCCGCTGTAAAAAAACTGCGGATCAAAATTAACTGAGTTTCCGTCATTTACGCCAAGAAATATCACCACCCAGTCGGGATTTAGGCATCTGAGCTGACGTGAAAAATGCTGGCAGGCGTTCCATGAGCGGAGGCTTGCGCCGTTGATTCCTATGGCGTGGTAAGTGATTCCGGGATTATCGTTTTCGAGCGAGAATCCGTATAGCGTAAACGAATTCTGCGCCTCATCGGTCTTGCGCAGCCTCAACGACGCCACGGTATTATATTTTCGGAAAGTGAAAGTAATGCATCCGCGCTCCAGGTCCACGTGTTTCTGATAAGGACCCATATCAGCTACCGGCTCTATGTCATACATTCCAGCTAATGGCGCAATAAAAACCTTCAACACATTGAAATCGTATGAGATAGGATTCTTTGGATTCATGCTGATGATGAACGACGCAGTGCTGTCGTGGGTGGTGGCAGATGCGCCCGAAATGCCGAGCTCGCAGGTGCGTTTCCATTCCACATTGCGGCAGGCGGTCCAAGTGCCGGAATACTTGATCACGTAATTGGAAGGATTGTTGCTCTTGCACATCTTGTATGGGAACACAAAACCGCGCGCGCCCACAAGACCGGGATGGAATTTCTGAAGGCGGTATCTCACCTGATTGGAGAAAATATCGGCCTGTGTATGCGATGCGCCTATCTGCACCACCGTCATCTGCGATTGTCCGAGCATAATCATGGAATCGAGCTTGGCATACAGACGGCAGAATTTTGTGGAATCGCCGGCAAAAATCATGCGCGCCTTGCTGTAATCCACAAATGGATACTGAACCACATCGTAGGGATAGTCCTGCGCAAAAACCATTGCGCACGAAAAGAGAACCAATAATAAGGAAAAACTATATTTCATTATTTTTTAGATATATACTCATTGTATTTGGCTATGAGTGCCGAATAAAACATACGCGCCATCGCATTGGCTCCATTGCCTGTAAAATGGATATAATCCTTCTCGCCGTATGGAGGCTCGTGGGC
This sequence comes from Bacteroidales bacterium, assembly GCA_045640025.1. Classification (GTDB taxonomy): domain Bacteria; phylum Bacteroidota; class Bacteroidia; order Bacteroidales; family UBA3824; genus UBA3824. The sequence goes on along the minus strand of JAZUEG010000560.1, from coordinate 97 downwards.
CACCCAGTCGGGCATGGTGTTCCATCCGCCCATGGCCGAATACATATCCCAGTAGGCGCAGTTGTTGTCGAAGGCGGCCTTGCGCAAGTCGGGTCGT